>NZ_JBFWLZ010000011.1:0-73685 GCF_050251835.1 Diaphorobacter sp.
AGATCGTCAAGCGTTTTGCCACCGGCGCGATGTCGCTGGGCTCGATCAGCACCGAAGCGCACGCCACGCTGGCCGTGGCCATGAACCGCATCGGCGGCAAGAGCAACACCGGCGAGGGCGGCGAGGACCCCAGGCGTTACCGCAACGAGCTCAAGGGCATCCCGATCAGGCAGGGCGAGACGCTGGCGTCCATCATCGGCGCCGACAAGGTGGAAAGCGACATCCAGCTGCAGGACGGCGACAGCCTGCGCTCGCGCATCAAGCAGGTGGCCTCGGGCCGTTTTGGCGTGACGGCGGAGTACCTGGCCTCGTCCGACCAGATTCAGATCAAGATGGCGCAGGGCGCCAAGCCCGGCGAGGGCGGCCAGCTGCCGGGCGGCAAGGTGTCGGATTACATCGGCCAGCTGCGTCACAGCGTGCCCGGCGTGGGCCTGATCAGCCCGCCGCCGCACCACGACATTTATTCGATTGAAGACCTGGCGCAGCTCATCCACGACCTGAAGAACGTGGCGCCGCACGCAGGCATCAGCGTCAAGCTGGTGTCTGAAGTGGGCGTGGGCACCATCGCCGCCGGCGTGGCCAAGTGCAAGAGCGACCATGTGGTGATCGCCGGGCACGACGGCGGCACGGGCGCGTCGCCCTGGTCCAGCATCAAGCATGCGGGCAGCCCCTGGGAAATCGGCCTGGCCGAAACCCAGCAGACCCTGGTGCTCAACCGCCTGCGCGGGCGCATCCGCGTGCAGGCCGACGGCCAGATGAAGACCGGCCGCGATGTGGTCATCGGCGCGCTGCTGGGCGCGGATGAATTCGGCTTTGCCACCGCGCCGCTGGTGGTCGAGGGCTGCATCATGATGCGCAAGTGCCACCTGAACACCTGCCCCGTGGGCGTGGCCACGCAAGACCCGGTGCTGCGCGCCAAGTTCTCGGGCAAGCCCGAGCATGTCGTGAACTACTTCTTCTTCATTGCCGAGGAAGTGCGCCAGATCATGGCCCAGCTGGGCATTCGCAAGTTCGACGAGCTGATCGGCCGCACCGACCTGCTGGACACCCGCAAGGGCATCGAGCACTGGAAGGCCCAGGGCTTGGACTTCTCGCGCCTGTTCGCGCAGCCGCAAGTGCCCGCCGATGTGCCGCGCTACCACGTCGAGGCGCAAGACCACAAGCTGGAGCAGGCGCTGGACGTCAAGCTCATCGAGCGCTGCCAGCCTGCCATCCAGAACGGCGACAGCGTGCGCATCATGGAGGTGGCCAAGAACGTGAACCGCTCGGTGGGCGCCATGCTGTCGGGCGCGGTCACCAAGGTGCATCCCGAGGGGCTGCCGGACGACACCATCCGCATCCATTTCGAGGGCACGGGCGGACAGTCTTTTGGCGCCTTCCTGTGCAAGGGCATCACGCTGAACCTGACGGGCGAAGCCAACGACTACACCGGCAAGGGCCTGTCGGGCGGGCGCATCATCGTGCGCCCCAGCCACGAGTTCCGCGGCGAGGCCGTGCGCAACACCATCGTGGGCAACACGGTGATGTTTGGCGCCACCAGCGGCGAGGCTTTCTTTGCCGGCGTGGCGGGCGAGCGCTTTGCGGTGCGCCTGTCGGGCGCCACGGCAGTGGTTGAAGGCGTGGGCGACCACGGCTGCGAGTACATGACCGGCGGCACGGCGCTGGTGCTGGGCAAGACCGGGCGCAACTTTGCGGCCGGCATGAGCGGCGGCATTGCCTACGTTTATGACGAAGACGGCAAGTTCGACACCCGCTGCAACCTGGCCATGGTGACGCTGGAGCGCATCCTGCCCGCCGAGGAGCAGGTGGCCAGCGTGGGCCGCGGCATCTGGCACCGCGACCAGACGGACGAGGCCCTGCTCAAGCGCCTGCTGGAAGACCACAGCCGCTGGACGGGCAGCAAGCGCGCCCGCGACATCCTGGACAACTGGGCCGCCTCGCGCAGCAAGTTCGTCAAGGTGTTCCCGACCGAGTACAAGCGTGCGCTGTCGGAGATTTATGAACGAAAAGTGCTGGAAGAGCAGGCAACACCTGCGGTAGCAGCTCCTAAAAAAGAAGCAGTTGCACCCCGCTGAGGCGCGCTTCCTCCACCATTACAGGACACCACGATCATGGGCAAGACCACAGGTTTCATGGAATACGAGCGCATCGACGAGGGCTACGCGCCCGTTGCCGAGCGCGTGAAGCACTACAAAGAATTCGTCATCGGCCTGGACGACGCGCAGGCCAAGCTCCAGGGCGCGCGCTGCATGGACTGCGGCACGCCGTTTTGCAACAGCGGCTGTCCGGTGAACAACATCATCCCGGACTTCAACGACCTTGTTTACCACCAGGACTGGAAGAGCGCGGCCGCGGTGCTGCACAGCACCAACAACTTCCCAGAGTTCACCGGCCGCATCTGCCCCGCGCCGTGCGAGGCTGCGTGCACGCTGAACATCAACGACGACCCTGTGGGCATCAAGAGCATCGAGCACGCCATCATCGACCGCGCCTGGGAGCACGGCTGGGTGCAGCCGCAGCCTGCCGCCCGCAAGACCGGCAAGAAGGTGGCCATTGTCGGCGCCGGGCCTGCGGGTCTGGCGGCGGCGCAGCAGCTGGCCCGCGCGGGCCACGATGTGACGCTGTTCGAAAAGAACGACCGCGTGGGCGGCCTGCTGCGCTACGGCATCCCTGACTTCAAGCTGGACAAGGCGCACATCGACCGCCGCGTGCAGCAGCTGGTGGCCGAGGGCGTCACCATCCGCACCGGCGTGCTGGTGGGGGCGGCCAAGGACGGCCTGGGCAAGGGCAGCAAGGTGACCAACTGGGCCAAGGAAACCATTACGCCCGAGCAGCTGCACAAGGACTTTGACGCGGTGCTGCTCACCGGCGGCGCCGAGGCCTCGCGCGATCTGCCCGTGCCCGGCCGCGACCTGGACGGCATCCACTTTGCGATGGAATTTTTGCCGCAGCAAAACAAGGTCAACGCGGGCGACAAGCTCAAGGGCCAGATCCGTGCCGATGGCAAGCATGTCATCGTCATCGGCGGCGGCGACACCGGCAGCGACTGCGTGGGCACCAGCAACCGCCACGGCGCGGCCAGCGTCACGCAGTTCGAGCTGATGCCCATGCCACCCGAGCAGGAGAACAAGCCCCTGGTCTGGCCCTACTGGCCGACCAAGCTGCGCACCAGCTCCAGCCACGAAGAGGGCTGCGAGCGCGAGTTTGCGATCGCCACCAAAGAGTTCATCGGCGACGGCAAGAAGGTGACCGGCCTCAGGACCGTGCACGTCGAGTTCAAGGACGGGCGATTCGTCGAGATCGCTGGCACCGAAAAGGAATACAAGGCCGACCTGGTGCTGCTGGCCATGGGCTTCGTGAGCCCCGTGGCCGCGGTGCTGGATGCCTTCGGTGTGGACAAGGACGCGCGCGGCAATGCACGCGCCACCACGGACTTCATCGGCGGCTATGCCACCAGCGTGCCCAAGGTGTTTGCCGCGGGCGACATCCGCCGTGGCCAGTCGCTGGTGGTGTGGGCCATTCGCGAGGGTCGCCAGGCTGCGCGGGCGGTGGATGAATTCCTGATGGGCCAGTCCGACCTGCCCCGCTGAAACTGCACAGCCGCGGCAGCCGGGCGGTCAGCAGGACAAGGAGCGTCAGCCGCCGGCGCCCGGCGCGGCCGGGCCGGACTGCCCCAGCCCGCGCCGTAGTTCCTTGAGCAGCAGCACCACCTGGCGCGAGGCGTGCTGGCAGCTTTTGAAGGCCTGCTGCGCCATCTGGCTGTCGCCCGCTGCGGCATGCGTCAGCAGCAGCGCGGCCTGCTGGTGAAAGTACTGGTGGCGGCGCATCAGCATGTCAAACGCCGGAAACTGCCCCAGCGCCACCTGGCCGTCGCCACGCAGCCACTGGCCCAGCTCAGAGCAGTTGTCGTCGGCCACCACCTCGGGGCGCAGGCGCTCGTCACGTTCGCCCTGCAGTGCCTGAGCCAGCCAGGGCAGCCAGCGCTCGTGGTGCTCAATGGCGGTGTCGATGTCGAACTGCGCCATCAGCCGCCTGGCTTCCTCGTCGATCAGCACCAGCTCGCTGGCCTGCTCTTCGGGCAGGGAAGTCCAGTCGGACGACACCGGCAGACCATCGCCACGGGGACGAAACAAACGGCTGAAAAAACCCATACATCCCCCGCCAGGCAGTCCTGAAATGCGTACCGGTGACAGCCCCGCAGCAGATGCCGGGCGTTACAAAGAAATTTCATTATCAGCGCACAACTACAAGAAGTAGGCAACGCGCGCTTCAAAAAAGCATTCCTGCCACCGACACGGGGTTTCACGCGTGCGCCCACAATGCAGCCCATGACGACACCACACCTTCCCTCGCTTTCCATGCTGGATCTCGTGGCCGTGCGCGAGGGCGGCACGGTGGCGGATGCCATCGACATCGCGGTACGCACCGCGCGGCACGTGGAGTCGCTGGGCTTTCAGCGCTATTGGCTGGCCGAGCACCACAACATGCCGGGCATCGCCAGCTCGGCCACGGCGGTGCTGGTGGGGCACATTGCAGGGGCCACGCGCACGATCCGCGTGGGCTCGGGCGGCATCATGCTGCCCAATCACGCGCCCCTGGTGGTGGCCGAGGCCTTCGGCACATTGGCCACGCTGTACCCTGGCCGCATCGACCTGGGGCTGGGCCGCGCGCCCGGCACCGACGGCGCCACCATGCGCGCGCTGCGCCGCGACCGCGTGGAGACCGAGGACGACTTTCCCCGCGACGTGGCCGAGCTACAGCAGCTGCTGGCGCCCGCGCAGCCGGGCCAGCGCATCACCGCGGTGCCGGGCGCGGGCACCCAGGTGCCCATCTGGCTGCTGGGCTCCAGCCTGTTTTCGGCACAACTGGCGGCGCACATGGGGCTGCCCTATGCCTTTGCTTCGCACTTCGCGCCGCGCATGCTGCATGCGGCCATCGACATCTACCGCAGGCTGTTTCGCCCGTCGCAGGCGCTGGCCAAGCCCTATGTAGTGGTCGGCGTGCCGGTGGTCGCTGCGCCCACGGACGATGAAGCACAGTACCTGGCCAGCAGCACCTATCAGCGGGTGCTGGGCATTGTGACCGGCCAGCGTGGCTTGCTGAAGCCGCCGGTGCAGGACTATCTGGCCGGACTGCCGCCGCAGCACCAGGCCGCGGTGGCCGACTTTCTGGCAGCAGGCGTGGTGGGCGGCCCGCAGACCGTGCGCCAGGGCTTTGCCGCGCTGGCCAACGCCACGCAAGCGGACGAATTCATGCTGGTCAGCGACGTGTTCGACCCCCAGCTACGCCTGCGCTCGCTGGAGATCGCCGCGCAGGCCTGTCAGTAGTGCACACCGACACGGCCACCCGCTACCATGATGGCCCCCGGGGCGGGTTTGCGCCCTGACCCTTTTGCCGCACACGCCGCATGCCCGCTTATTCCTTTGAAGCCCTGGACTCGCAGGGCCATATCCGCCGCGGCACCCTGGATGCCGACAGCCCCAAGGCCGCCCGCAGCCTGCTGCGCGCGCAGGCGCTGGTGCCCCTGGAGGTGGAGGCCTTGTCGCCCGGCGCCGAGGCGGGCGCGGCGCCCACGCTGTCGCAGCGGCTGTTCACGCGCCCGGTGTTCAATGCCACGGAGCTGAGCGTGTGGACGCGCCAGCTGGCGGGCCTGGTGGGCTCCGGCCTGCCGCTCGAGCGCGCGTTGACCGCGCTGTCCGACGAAGCCGACGACGAGCGCCAGCGCCACCTGGTGGCAGCGCTGCGCGCCGAGGTCAATGCCGGCTCCACCTTCGCGCGCGCGCTGGCCCAGCACCCGCGCGAGTTCTCCGACATTTACTGCGCCGTGATCGGCGCGGGTGAGTCCAGCGGCGGGCTGGGCGAAGTGCTCGACAGTCTGGCCGACGACCTGGAGCAGCGCCAGCAACTGCGCGCCAAGCTCATCGGCGCGGCGCTGTACCCGGCCATCGTCACCGTGATTGCCATCGTCATCGTGCTGTTTCTGGTGGGCTACGTGGTGCCGCAGGTGGCCAACGTGTTCGCCGGCACCAAGCGCGCGCTGCCGTTTCTCACCGTGCTCATGCTGGGCGTCAGCGACCTGGTGCGCAACTACGGCTGGGCGATGCTGATCGCTCTTTTTTTGATAGCTATTGGCGCAAGAGCTGCGCTGGCTAGGCCCCGATTTCGTGAAAAGTTTGATGCCGCCTGGCTGCGCCTGCCCATCGTTGGCAAGCTGGCGCGCGGCTACAACGCGGCACGCTTTGCCGGCACGCTGGCCATGCTGGCGGGCGCTGGCGTGCCCATACTGCGCGCCTTGCAGGCCGCGGCCGAGACCCTGAACAACCGCGCCCTGCGCGCCGATGCGCTCGACGCCCTGGTGCTGGTGCGCGAGGGCGCGCCGCTGGCGTCCGCGCTGGCGCAGAAGAAACGCTTTCCGGGCCTGCTGTCCATGTTTGCCCGCCTGGGCGAGCAGACAGGCCAGCTGCCGCTGATGTTGCAGCGCGCGGCCACCCAGCTGGGCACCGAGGTGCAGCGCCGCGCCATGCAGCTGGCCACCATCCTCGAGCCCCTGCTCATCGTGGGCATGGGGCTGATGGTGATGCTCATCGTGCTGGCGGTGCTGCAGCCCATCATCGAACTCAACAAGTTCGTGAAATGAACGACATCCCCCTGAGCGGCTGCGCCGCTTCCCCCTTCTATCTACGCGCTGCGCGCTACGGGAAGGGGGACGCAGCCCTCGCTGCGGGGCGGCCCTTGCTCGGCTGCCCTTGCATGGGGCGCGCCAGTTTTGAAGGTTGCTGACATGGCTGCACCGACTCTGCAAGACAAGCTCGTCGTGGCGATTTCCTCGCGGGCGCTGTTCGATTTTGAGGAAGAAAACCGCCTGTTCGAGGCGGGTGACGAGCAGGCCTACATGCGCCGCCAGCTGGAGCTGGTGCACGAGCCCGCGCGCCCCGGCGTGGCCTTTCCGCTGGTGCGCAAGCTGCTGGCTTTCAACACGGCCGAGGCCCAGCGCGTCGAGGTGGTGATGCTCTCGCGCAACGACCCTGCCAGCGGCATGCGTGTGTTTGCTTCGGCCAAGGCGGCGGGCATGCGCATCGAGCGCGGCGTGTTCACGCGCGGGCGCAACCCGTTTTCCTACCTGCGGCCGCTGGGCGCGCACCTGTTTTTGTCGGCCAACGCGGCGGACGTGCGCGAGGCGCTGTCCATCGGCTTTCCGGCCGCGCGGGTGATGATCGACTCCACCCCCGCGGGCGACCGCTACCCGCGCGAGGTGCGCATCGCATTCGACGGCGACGCGGTGCTGTTTTCTGACGAGGCCGAGCGCGTCTATCAGCAAGGCGGCCTGCCGGCCTTTGTGCAGCACGAAGTCTCCAAAGCCTCCACGCCCCTGGCAGAGGGGCCGTTCAAGCCGCTGCTGGCCGCGCTGCACCGCCTGCAGCAGCAGGCCGACGCGTCGCAGATGCGCATCCGCACCGCGCTGGTTACTGCGCGCAGCGCACCGGCGCACGAGCGTGCCATCCGCACGCTGCTCGAATGGGGCATCAGCGTCGATGAAGCCATGTTTCTGGGCGGGCTCGAAAAAGGCCCCTTCCTGCGCGAATTCGAGCCTGATTTTTTCTTTGACGACCAGACGGGCCACGTCACCTCGGCCGCGCGCCATGTGCCCGCCGGCCATGTGAGCAGCGGCATCGCCAATGTGTTGGCGGGCGCAGGCTGCGCGGGCGATGTACCGGCCGATACACATGGACTGGCCAACCAATGAACCCCGCGCCAGTGCGCTGCTCTATCGGCATATGTTCTTAGTCTCTCGCTCTTCGCTGCGCTCGTTTTTGCCAGTTTTTTGGCGTGTTGGTCGTCGCGCCGCCGGGCTTTCGGCCCTGGCGGTGCTGGCCGCGCCGCTGATGGCCAGCCACGCGCAGTCCCAGCCTGCGGCCAGTCCTGCGCCCCAGGCCGGCGCCAGCGCGCCGCTGTCCAAGGGCGAGGCCAAGGCCATTCGGCAGTTCCACATGCTCGACTTCAACGGCGACGGCAAGCTCAGCCGGGCCGAGATGTCGCTGGTGCCCAAGCTGGCCGCCGCGTTTGACGACGCCGACACCGATCGCGACGGCTACGTCACCCTGGAAGAGGTGCGCGCCTTCGCCATCAAATACCGCGCCGAACGCGACAGCGCCCGCGCCGCCGCGCGCTGAGGTGGCGGCAGGCGTCACGGTGCTTGGCCTCGGATCGTAAAAACGCTCCGAGGGGGAGTATCGCCAAAATTGGCTCCAGCCCATATGTATCAGGCGCTGGCAGCTATTGTTTTTGAAGGGTTGGCGGCACTTGGGTCGCCGCCTTGGCGGGGATGACGGTGGTGGCGTGATGCGAGGTGAGCCATCGGCCACCCCCCTGGCTTCCAGTCGCAAGGGGCGCTTCGCCAACTCCGTCAGGCCACCCAATCCGTTCAATCGCGCGTCACGCGCAGCAGCTCCTCGCGGCTGGTGATGCCTGCGGCGATCAGGCGCTCGCCGTCGTCGCGCATCAGCGTCATGCCGCCCGCGATGGCCTGTGCGCGTACCTCGGCTTCGGCCGTCTGGTTGTGGATCTGGGCGCGGATGGCGTCATCCACCACCAGCAGCTCGAACACGCCCGTGCGTCCCGCGTAGCCGGTTTGGCCGCAGTGGTCGCAGCCCGCGCCGTGGCAGTGGCTGCAGTATTTGCGCACCAGGCGCTGCGCCAGCACGCCCAGCAGGGACGAGGACAGCAGGAACGGCTCCACGCCCATGTCGGTCAGGCGGGTGATGGCGCTGGCCGCGTCGTTGGTGTGCAGCGTGGCCAGCACCAGGTGGCCGGTGAGCGATGCCTGAATGGCGATCTGCGCGGTCTCGAAGTCGCGGATTTCGCCAATCATGATCACGTCCGGGTCCTGGCGCAGGATGGCGCGCAGAGCCTTGGCAAAGGTCAGCTCGATCTTGGCGTTGACCTGGGTCTGCCCCACGCCGGGCAGCTCGTACTCGATGGGGTCTTCCACCGTCATGATGTTGCTGCGCGAGGCATCCAGCCGCGCCAGCGCCGCATACAGCGTGGTGGTTTTGCCCGAGCCCGTGGGGCCGGTCACCAGGATGATGCCGTGCGGCTGCGCAATCAGGCCCTCGAAGCGCTGCAGCACCTCGCCCTGCATGCCCACGGACTCCAGGCTCAGCTTGCTGCCGCTTTTGTCCAGCAGGCGCAGCACGGCGCGTTCGCCGTGGGCGTTGGGCAGGGTGGACACGCGCACGTCGATGGCGCGCGTTCCCAGGCGCAGGCTGATGCGACCGTCCTGGGGCAGGCGTTTTTCGGAGATGTCCAGGTCCGCCATGATCTTCAGGCGGCTGATCAGCGCGGCGTGCAGCGCGCGGTTGGGCTGCACCACCTCGCGCAGGCTGCCATCGACGCGAAAGCGCACGCTGGAGTGGCGCTCGTAGGGCTCGATGTGGATGTCGCTGGCGCCGTCGCGCACCGCCTGCGTGAGCAGGGCGTTGAGCATGCGGATGATGGGCGCGTCGCCCGCGGACTCCAGCAGGTCCTCCACCGCGGGCAGCTCCTGCATCATGCGCGAGAGATCGGCTTCTTCTTCCACCTCGCTCACCACGGTGGCGGCGCTGGATTCGCTTTGGGCATAGGCGGCGCTGATGCGCTGGGCCAGCTGCGCAGCATCGAGCGGCGCGAACTGCTGCACCGCGTGCTTGCGCAGCACTTCGGACAGCGCGCCGGCGTCCGGCTCTGGGCCGTGCCACAGCACGAGCTGCTGGCCGTCATCTTCCAGCAGCAGCTGGCTGGTGCGCGCGAAGGCGTAGGGAAGGGGGTGGCGCATGCGCGGGCCTTGCTGCGTGATTGCGTTGCGAAGTTATTGCGGGGTCACGGGCGACTCGCCGGTGGCGGCCGGCGCCGTGCGGGCAGGCGTTGGCGCGCTGGCGGGCAGCGGCGCCAGCGGCGCGGGCGTGGCAGGCTGTGGCGTGCCGGTGCCGGCGGGCAGCGGCGGCAGCACCGGCGCGTCGGACACCGCGCGCATCACCATGCTGGGTTCGGGCTGATTGCTCTGCTGCAGCGCGCGGATGGCCTCGTAGCGGTCCACCATCAGTGCGTCGCTGGTGGCGCTGTCGCGGATCACCAGGGGGCGCAGAAAGACCATCAGGTTGGTCTTTTGGCGCTGGCGCTTTTCGTTGCGAAACAGCCCGCCCACCACGGGCAGATCGCCCATCACGGGCACTTTGTCCTGGCCCAGGGAGTAGTTGTCTTCCAGCAAGCCGCCGATCACGATCACGCTGCCGTCATCGACCAGCACGGTGGATTCGATGGAGCGCTTGCTGGTGGACGGCCCATTGGTGTTGGTCAGCGTGCCTGCCGCGATCTTGGAGACCTCCTGGTACAGCGTGAGCTTGACGGTGCCGTTTTCGTTGATCTGCGGGCGCACGCGCAGCATCAGGCCCACGTCCTTGCGCTCCACGGTGGTGAAGGGGTTGACCGCGCCGTTGTTGCCGCCGGTGTTGGCATACGAGCCGGTGGGGAAGGGCACGTTGTCGCCGATGACGATCTGGGCCTCCTCGTTGTCCAGCGTCATCAGGTTGGGCGTGGACAGCACGTTGGCGTCGCCCGTGTTTTCCAGAAAGTTGGCCAGCGCGCCCAGGTAGTAGTTGCCGTTGACGCGCGGCGCCACGGCAAAGTTCAGGCCGGAGGCCGGCTTGGCCCCGCTTAAAGCGCTGACGTTGCCGCTGGCCGCTGCCAGCGCCAGATCAATGATGTTTCTGCCGCCCACGCCCGAATTGTTGCCAATCACGCCCATGGTGCTGCCGTTGTTGCCGAGCACGCCCTGCCACTGGATGCCGAACTCGGCCACCTTGTTGGCGCTGACTTCCACGATCAGGCTTTCGATGAGCACCTGCGCGCGCCGGCCGTCCAGCTTGTCGATCACGGCGCGGATCTCGCGGTACAGCGGGTCGGGCGCGGTGATGATGAGCGAGTTGGTGGTCGGGTCGGCCTGGATGATGCCGCCCGTGGACGGCTGATTGTTGTTGTTGCCGCGCCCCAGGCCCTGGCTGGTGTTGCTGCCCAGCCCGCCGCCCGTGGCGCCGCCGCCGATGCCGCCCTGGCGCGATCCCATGTTGTTGCCGGTCTGCATCAGGCCGCCGCCGCCCAGGCCGTTGCTGCTGGCGCCGGCGTTGTCGCCGCCGCCCGTGGCCGTGCCGGCGCCCAGTGCGGCGCGCAGCGTGGCGGCCAGCTTCACCGCGTCGGCGTTCTTCAGATAGACCACGTGGATGTTGCCCGTGGCCGCCGAGCTGCCGGGCGCGGCTGGCTGGTCCAGCTTGGCCACCAGCGATCGCACCAGCGCCAGGCGCGCGGGGTTGGCTGCGCGCACGATGATGGCGTTGCTGCGCGGCTCGGCCAGCAGCGTGGTCTTGAACGACGTGTCGGACTGGCCCTGCGCTGGCGCGGTTGCGCTGGCGGCAGCGCTGCCACCGCCCTCGATCAGGCGCGCCAACAGCGGCGCCATCTCGGTGGCAATGGCGTGCTGCAGCGGAATCACCTCCAGGTCGCTGGCATTGGAGACATCCATGGCCGCCACGATGCGCGCCAGGCGCTGCAGGTTGTCGGCATAGTCGGTGATCACCAGCGAGTTGTTGCCGGGGTTCACGTTGATGGTGTTGTTGGGGCTGATCAGGGGGCGCAGCACCGGCACCAGGTTGTTGGCGTTCTCAAAGTTCAGCTTGAAGATCTGCGTGACGATCTGCCCGCCCAGCGCCGCGCCGCCCGTGCCGCCCGTGCCGCTTTGCGACACCGTCACGGTGCCGGTCTGCAGCTTGGCATCGGCTTCGGGCACCACCTTGTACAGCCCCTCGGACTCGACCACCGTGAAGCCCTGCAGGCGCAGCGCCGCCAGAAACTGCTGAAAGGCTGCCATGGGCTGCACCGCGTTCTCGGTGATCAGGGTGACCTGACCCTTCACGCGCGGATCCACCACCACGTTCTTGCCGGTGATGGTGGCCATGGTGCGGGCCACGGCCTCGATGTCGGCGTTGGCAAAGTTCAGCGTGACCGGCTCGCTTTGGCGCACGCTGCCGGTTGGCAATTTGGCCGTGGTTTGTGCATGAATTTGAGCGTTGGCGCACATCAACAAAGCGCTGGTAGCTATTAAATTAAGAGCGCTAAAGAGCGGGCGTCGGGTAAAAGAAGGCATAGGGTCACCCCAGGGTGATGATGGAACGTGCGCCGTTGCGCCGCCCGATGATGTTGAGAAGATTGGCCAGCGCGGTCTCGCGGCCGGGTGCGGCGCTGGCTTCGCCGTTGAATCGCAGTCGCCGCCCCACCCATTGGCCGGTGCCGGACAGTTGCAGCGCGCCGTCCAGCGTGGACAGCTGCAGCATGGGGGCGCTGCCGCCCTGCAGCACCAGGCGGTAGCTGCCCATAGGCCGCAGCGTGGACAGGCGCGAGGACATGCCCAGCGCATCAAACTGCACCTGCCCGTGCATCTGCAGCCGCCCCGATGCCCATTGCACCGCCAGGCCGCGGGTGCTCAGGTGCAGCCGGCCCTGCGGCTGCACGGTGTTCCAGGGCGTGCCCAGCCCGCCGAGCACCGCGGCGGGCCACTGGCTCAGGCCGTCAGCCACATCCAGGCGCGCGGCGCCCAGGCCCAGCGATACGCTCAGCTGCAGCGGCGCGCCAGCCGTGGTGCAGCAGTCTGCGGCGATGCGCGCCTGCATGCCCGTCCAGGTGGGGCGCAGCTGCCACTGCATCCGGCCCGGCAGGGCTGCCTGGTCGCGGCTGCCCGTGCCGCCCGCCAGCACCAGGCGGGCCGAGCCGTTCCAGACCGTGCCGCGCGGCTCGTGCAGCTGCACCTGGCCGCCGCTGGCCTGCTGCAGGCCCGCAGCAAGCCAGCGCGCCGGCGCCCACAGCACCAGCGCGGGCAGCGCACCCAGGCACAGGCCTGCCACGGCCCAGCGCCGGGGCGAGCGCGGCGCGGTGGACGGTGGCTGGGGGCGCGAGAGGCGAGGCACGTTGGAGGGCAGGAGTGGGTGGGCAGCGCCCGGTTGATCAATTGGAGGACTGGGATGAAGCGGGCAGGGCCAGCACCAGGGTGCCGTCCCAGCGCACAGCCGCGTCAGCGCTGCTGGCCTGGCTGGCCTGGCTGGCCTGACCCGTCGGGCTGGTCGGTGCGGGGCTGCGCACCAGACGCACCTCGACGGGCACCGTGCGCGCGGTGTTGCGCGCCTGCGCCAGCCACGACGCCAGCGCCGCAGCGGTTGCGCCCTTGAGGGTGACCGTGGCGCGGTCGCCCACGGCCGCCATCTGCGCAGTGGCGCCCAGGCGCTGCGTCAGTGATTCCTGCAGCGTCTGCAGGGCTTCACCGCCTTGCAGGCGCGGCGCGTCCTTCAGTTGCAGCGCCTCGGCTTGCAGGGACTGCATCTGCTGCAATTGCGCGTCCAGCGCAGCGTGGCGGGTGGGCGATGCGCGCAGTTGCTGCAGTGGCGGCGCCAGCAGCACCCACCACAGCAATGCCAGCGCCACCAGGGCGCCTGCGGCCAGCACCAGGGTTTGCTCGCGCGGCGCCAGGGCGGCCCAGCGCTGGCGCAGCGCTGCCGCCAGGGCGCCGAGCTGGTTGCGAAGTTGCTCGGGGGCGTTCATGGGCGATCCTCGGCTTGCACCAGCATGGCGCCATCTTGCATGCGGGCCACGAAGCCCTGTGCGGTCAGCTGTTCGTTCAGGGCCGTCAATTCGTCGGGCGACAGTTCCAGCCCGCGCAGGCGCAGCTCGCCGTTGGCGTATTCGATCTGGGCAGGGGTGCGTGCGGCGGGCAGCGCGGCACCGGCAGCGGCCATCAGCGGCTCCAGGTCGCGGCGCGACACGCTGCCTGTCTCCTGGCGCAGCTGAACCAGCTCGCGCTCCATTTGCACCGGCGCATCCACCACCGCCTGGATGCGGGGGAAGGTCTGTGTGAGCGTGTTGCGCACGCCGGCCTGTTTGGCCGCCAGTGCCTGGCGGTCTTGCCAGGCCCAGAGGTTGAGGCCGATCACCTGCACTGCCACGGCCAGCCCCAGCGCCCAGCGCGCAGCGCGCCACTGCGGCGCCCGCAAGAACGCGTTGGCGCCGCCGCCCAGCTTGCGCAGCGCGCGCTTGCCGCCACTGCTGGCCAGGTCGAACTGGGCCAGGTCCCAGTCGCCGCGCGCAGCGGCCAGGGCTCGCTGGCTGGCGGTGTGCAGCACCACGGGGCGGTTCAGCAGCCGTTCGGCCAGCTGGGCCACGGCGGGCTCGGCCCGCACGGGGGGCGTGTCTTCAGAGGCGGGGAGCAGGGCGGCCAGCGCGCCCGCAGCCGCCAGGGGGAGCACGGTAACGGCCTGCTGCTGTCCGTGGCCGGTCAGCACCAGATGGGCGTCTTCAGGCGCGCCCAGCACGTCGCATTCTTGCTGGCCGCTGGCCGTGGGGCCGGGGGCGAACTCTGGCACCACCCGATCCGCCGGCCGGCCGGCAGCCTCCAGCGCCTGCAGGGCGCCTTGCAGCCAGGCGCGGTCGCACACGGCCACCCAGACAGGGGCGCCGGGCTCTGCACCCGGCTGCAGCGCAAAGTGCAGTTGCGCGGGGTCGTCCAGCAGGTGTTCTTCCAGCAGCCCCTCCAGTACCGAGCGCAGCCGCCCCGCCTGGGCCGCAGCGCCGGGCGGCAACGTCACGCGCTGCCACGACAGCGCCTGCGCGGGCACAACGGCTACCACCTCGCCCGTGCGACCGGGGTCGGGGAGCAAGGCGGCGGTGGTGCTGGCGTGGCGCGTGGCGGTGTGGCCGTCGGCGGTCAGCGTGTAGCTGTATTCGGCAGCGGGCCCGGGCGAGCCCGGCGGCAGGGTTAGGACAAGGGTGCTCATGGATGGGGTTCGCGAAACATTTTAGGGGCTTGACGTGACACGCCAGGAGCGGCTTTCGCCGCCGCCGTGCGGCGCGGCGCTCTTGGGCGGATCAAGGACAGCTCAAGGGCGGCCGGCGCTGGCGGTGCTCCAGGTGGCGCCGCGCCTGCGCCACAGCGTGCTGGCCTGACCGCGTTGCTTGAAGACCAGCGAGCGTTCTTCCACCACGGCAGAGTCCAGGCGCAGCCGCCCCTGCACCTCGAAGTAGCTGGAGCTCACGGTGTGCGTGGTGCCCGTGATGCCCGCGGGGTTGCCGACCAGCTTGGCGGCGTCGGCCTCGCTGCGAAAGTGGCTGTTGTCGCGCGCCTGAACCAGGCGCTGCGCGTCGGCCATGTCCAGCCCGGCGGCGCTGGCCCACAGCACCACGGCCCCGGCGGTGTTCAGATTGACCTTGGTGCGCGCGGGCAGCAGGGTGACGTAGGGCGCCAGCGCGTCCACCGTCTGTTGCGGCAGTCCCCACCAGCCCAGTTGCGACACGGACTGCGGCAGCAGTGCCAGGTCGCCGGCATCGCCGCCGGCGCGCGGCGGGGTCTGGGCCTGCAGCATGTTGCGCGCCAGCGTGTTCAGGTGCTGGCGCGGCAGGCCCAGGTATTCAAACAGCCGCGTGAACTGGCGCAGCGCGATGTCGTCCACCTGGCCGTCGTTGACCAGGTTGTACAGGTTCAGCAGGCCCTGCTGATCGATGATCTGGCCCGACAGGAAGGCGTTGGCGGTGTCGGTGCTGGCGTCTTCCACTTGGGCCACGTTGCGGTTGGCAGCCAGGAACGTGGACAGGCGCGCCTCCTGCAGCGGCATGGACCAGGGCTCGGTCAGGTTGTCCGTGCCGTCGCCGCTGCGGGCGATGGAGTCTTCACGCAGGATCAGGCGTGACCAGTCCAGCCCGCCCACCAGCAGCCAGGCTGACTGGATACGGGCGCGCTCGGCGATCTCGACCTCGATGGCGCGCCACTGCTGCCACATGGCAGATGCCGCGAACGTGGCCACCAGCGTGACGGTGAGCATGGCCGCCAGCAGCGCGGCGCCCGCCTGGCGCCCGGGTTTCATGGGCTGCGTCATGACTTGCCGCCCCCCAGCACCGGGTTGACCCAGTCGCGGGTGATGACGCCCGACAGCGCCGCGCCCGGCGCCAGCGTCAGCTGCACGCGCACGCCCTCGGGCACGCTGGCAGCGGCGCTGCTCAGCCCGCCCGCAGTTTGTGGGGCGCCAGCGCCGCTGGACTGCGCATTGGTCCAGGCGCCGCCGCGGTGAAAGTACACCTGCCACTCCAGCAGTGGCATCAGCACCGTTTCCTGGCGGCGCTCGACCTCGCCGGGCGTGCGGGCCCATGCCGCTGCGCGCTGCCAGGCCTGCTGCCATTCGGCGCGCGTGCGCAGCGGGGGGGACTGCCAGCGTATCCAGTGGCCCGTGCCGTCCACGTTGCGCCGCGTCCAGGCGACGACGACGGCGCCTTCGTCCGGCGGACGCGCGCTGCGTCGCGTCAGGCGCAGCACCTGACCGTCCCAGGCAATGGGCTCGGTGCGGTCGATGGGTTGAAGCGCATCCAGGTCGGCGGCCCACTGGGCCAGCACTGTCTGCAGCACCAGCACTTCGTCGGCACGCTCGCGGGTTTGCTCTTGCGAGCGCACCATGCCGTCCAGCCCGCGCCAGCTGACGATGGCCAGCAGCGCCATGACGGCAATCGCCACCAGCAGCTCCACCAGCGTAAAGCCGCGCGCACGGCGGGGCAGCGCGAGACGGGAAGGCATCAGAAACGGCCCACGATGGTGGACACGCGCAGCACCGGCAGCTGCGCGTCGTCAAAAACCTGCGCATCCACACGCCGAAATTGCGGGTTGGGCGTGGGCGTGACGATCACTGCCACCTGGTAGTTGCGCCCGGCCTGTTCGCAGGTCACGCGCGCCTCACCGATGGAGGGCATCTGGCGCGACAGGCGTTCGCGCACCAGTTCGTTTTCGGCGCACAGGTGGGCCAGCACCACGTCGGTCTGGCGCGCGGCGTTGTGGGTCAGGGCCGACGTGGCCTGCAAACCCGCCATGAGTGCGATGGCCACGATGGCCAGGGCCACCAGCACCTCCACCAGCGTGAAGCCACGCTGGGCGTGCTGGCCGCATGGGGCGCGACGCTGCCGTGCGCTCATTGCAGCGCCTGCACCGCGAAGGGGCGCAGCCCGTCGGTGGCCACGCGCACCGCGAGCGCGGGGTGGGCGCGGCTCACCACCACCACCTGCTGAGGGCCGATCAGCGGCTCGGGACCCAGCCACAGCTCACCCGGCCCGCGCACGCCAGTGGCACCGTCCAGCCACTGACCGGGTAGGGCGTTGGGCGGAAGACCCTCGAAGCGAAAACCCTGGGCATCGGCGCGCCAGCGCACCGCCGCGCCCGAGGCGCGCGACTGCGCGCGCGCGGCATCCAGCAGCACGGCCAGCCGTTCACCTTCGCGCTGCAATTGGGTGGCGCCGCTGTCGCGCAGTGCCAAGCCCACACCGGCAGTGGCCAGAGCCATGATGGAAATCACCACCAGCAGCTCCAGCAGCGTGAAACCCCGGATACCTTGCTTCATGGGCGCAGATGTTTTGCCGCCGGGCCGCCCCAAGGCAAAACGCGGCCCCCCTGGGGGGCAGGGAGCGACACGCAGTGCGCGACCGTGGGGGTCACCGGTTCTGCCGCCGGGCCGCCCCAAGGCAAAACGCGGCCCCCCTGGGGGGCAGGGAGCGACACGCAGTGCGCGACCGTGGGGGTTAGTTTCACTGCCAGCTGCCGATGTCGGCGTCCTTGCCCTCGCCGCCGGACTGGCCGTCGGCACCGAAAGACATCACATCCACCGCGCCCTTGATACCGGGGTTCAGGTACTGGTAGGGACGGCCCCAGGGATCGTTGGGCAGCTTTTCCAGATACGGGCGCCAGTTGTTCGGCGCGGGGCCGCTGGTGGGCTTGGCGATCAGCGCCTGTAGGCCCTGTTCGGCCGTGGGGTAGCGCTGGTTGTCCAGGCGGTAGAGCTTCAGTGCCTGCATCACGTTGTTGATGTCGGTGCGCGCGGCCGTCACGCGGGCATCGTCGGCGCGGTCCAGCACATTGGGCACGACCAGCGCGGCCAGCACGCCGATGATGACCAGCACCACCATCAGCTCGATCAGGGTGAAGCCCGCGGCCAGACGGCAGCGGGTGCGGTGCGCAAGGGTTGAAACAGGGGGCGGCAGCATGGCGGGGCGACTCAGAATAGACATAGCCGATCAATCATAATCCGCGAATGGTGACACACACATTCAGCCGTTGGATCTTGCGCCTGGCCACTTTGGCGCTGTGGGCAATGGCCGGCGCGGGCGCGGTTTATTGGGGGCTTCAGCTCTCGTCCGACCAGGCGGGTCTGGCCCCCGCCGCAGCTGCGCCCGAGGCGCTGCAGCCCGACATGCAGGCGCTCGCACGACTGCTGGGCGTGGGGCCCGTGGCTGCAGTGGCTGCGCCATCGGCGGCCAGCCGTTTTGCGCTGGTGGGTGTGCTGGCCGGCACCGCCAGCGGCGGCGGCGCTGCTCTGATCGCCGTGGATGGCAAGCCGGCCAAGCCCTACCGCGTGGGCGCGGTAGTCGATTCAGGCCTGGTGCTGCAGTCGCTGGGCCGCACCGAGGCGCGGCTGGGCGGCGCCGTTGATGGAGCGGCCGCGTTGGTGCTACGCATTCCGCGCAAGGAACAAGCCAGCAGCAACTGAAAGCACGTGGTCAGGGCGCTTTGACAGCGCATGCGTGTCGAGGAGATGTCCGCAGTTCAGTTGCCGCTGGCGTGCAAAAACAGCCGGTAGGCCGGGTTCTGCGTTTCCTCGACATAGGGGTAGCCCAGCGTCTGCAAAAAAGCGTCGAAATGCGCCGCGTCTTCGGCAGGTACCTGCATGCCCACCAGGATGCGGCCGTAATCCGCGCCCTGGTTGCGGTAATGAAACAGCGAAATATTCCAGCTGGGCTGCATCAGGCTCAAGAACTTCAGCAGTGCGCCCGGCCGCTCGGGGAAGGTGAAGCGCATCAGCCGCTCGTCATACGCCAGGGTCGAATGTCCGCCGACCAGGTGGCGCAGATGTTCCTTGGCCAGTTCGTCGTGCGTCAGATCCAGGGCCTCGAAGCCGTGGCGACCGAAGTTGCGCGCAATCTTGTCCGACTCGCCCTTGCCGCTGGTCGTCAAGCCTACAAACACATGGGCGCGGGCGGCGTCGCTGATGCGGTAGTTGAACTCGGTCACGTTGCGCGGGCCGCCGGGCAGGGTGCCAATCACCTCGCAAAAGCGCCTGAAGCTGCCACGCTCTTCGGGGATGGTGACGGCAAACAATGCCTCACGTTCTTCGCCCACCTCGGCGCGCTCGGCCACGAAGCGCAGGCGGTCAAAGTTCATGTTGGCGCCGCACAAAATGGCCGCGTAGGTCTCACCGCGCGTCCTGTGCTGGGCCACGTACTGCTTGATGGCGGCCACGGCCAGCGCGCCCGCGGGTTCCACAATGCTGCGCGTATCCACAAAAATGTCTTTGATGGCGGCGCAGACGGCGTCGGTGTCCACGGTCACGTAGTCGTCCACCAGGCCCTGGGCGATGCGAAAAGTTTCCTCTCCCACCAGCTTGACGGCCGTGCCGTCAGAAAACAGCCCCACGTCGGCCAGTGTCACGCGCTGGTGCGCCCTGACTGACTGCGCCATGGCGTCGGAGTCATTCATCTGCACGCCGATGACCTTGATGTCGGGGCACACGGCCTTGATGTAGTTGGCCACGCCTGCGATAAGCCCGCCGCCGCCAATCGCAACAAACACCGCGTCCAGCTTGCCGCCCAGCCGTTGCACCTGGCGCAGAATTTCCATGGCGATAGTGCCCTGGCCGGCGATCACGTCGGGGTCGTCAAACGGGTGCACAAAAGTCAGCCCTTGCTCTTGCTGCAGGCGGGCCGCGTAGTCATAGGCGTCGGAATAGCTGTCGCCGCTCAGTACCACCTCGCCGCCCAGCGTCTTCACAGCGTCAATCTTTAGCTGCGGTGTGGTGGTGGGCATCACAATCACGGCGCGCGTGCCCAACTTGCTTGCGCTCATGGCCACGCCTTGCGCATGGTTGCCGGCCGAGGCGCAGATAACGCCTTTCTTTAGCTGCTCAGGCGTCAGGTGCGCCATCTTGTTGTAGGCGCCGCGCAGTTTGAAGCTGAACACCGGCTGCTGATCCTCGCGCTTGAGCAGCACCTTGTTGTGCAGGCGGCGCGACAAGGCCCGGGCGGGCTGCAGGTCGGACTCGATGGCCACGTCATACACGCGTGCCGTCAGGATTTTCTTGAGGTAGTCGAAGGGGGTGAGGGGCTGAGTCATAGTGCAAACTGGCAGGCGCCCGCATGCGGACAAGACGTCGTGGGCGCGACAGGCCGAGGCGCACATCATAGGACGGCGCACCAGCCCGGCGGCCGCGCAGCGTGCTGAATGCGGTAGCCTTGGCAGGCAAAAAAAAAGCCCCAGGCGGTAAGGCCCAGGGCTGAATCCATCCTTTGAGGAGATGGAGGAGACAATCAGTGCAAACCCCGCTGTACCAAAACTGCCATCAGTGTTTGCATGGGTGTGATTGTAGCGCTGTAGGTGTTGCGTTGCAGCAAAATCACGAATGCGTTGGTTAATTACCACCGATTTAGATCAAACATTGAGGAAAAACCACTATGGAATGCACCGTCACCTGGACTGGCAATGCTGGTACGCGCTCAGGCATGGGCTTTATTGCTGAAACCGGCAGCGGCCACGTGTTGGCAATGGATGGCGCGCCCGACGCCGTTCGCCCGGAAAACGGTGGCCAGAACCTGGCGCCCCGCCCCATGGAGACCGTGCTGGCCGGCACCGGCGGCTGCACAGCTTACGACGTGGTGCTGATCCTCAAGCGCGGGCGCCACGACGTGCGCGGCTGCAGCGTCAAGCTGACATCTGAGCGCGCGCAGACCGACCCCAAGGTCTTCACCAAAATTCATATGCAGTTCACTGTTACCGGCCGCGGCATTCCTGCTGCTGCGGTAGAACGCGCTATTGCCATGAGCCACGAAAAGTATTGCTCAGCCAGCATCATGCTGGGTAAGACGGCGCAAATCACCATGGACTTCGAGATCGTCGAGGGCTGAGCAGAGCTGATCCGGCAAGACCTGCTTACAGGTGATGCGCAGTGGTCGTCATCACCTTAGCTGCGGCGCGCATCAGCCAGCGTGCCGGTGGGGGCGGGAGCGCGGCACCAGCGGCCTGCGCCTGCCTGGCGTGGCGTTCTTCATCCAGCTTCATGCGCGCAACAATGGCGCGTGACGGCAGATCCTCATCCGGCAGCCGGTGCAAATGGCCTCGCAGGTGCTCGGAGACCTGCCGCTCGGTCTCTACCACAAAGCCCAGGCTGGCGCGGTCGCTCACTCGCGCTGCTACCAGGCCGATGGCAAACGCGCCGGCAAACCACAGCGGGTTGAGCAGGCTCGGTCGGCTGCCCAATTCATCCAGGCGCTCGCGGGTCCAGGCCAGGTGGTCGGTCTCTTCGCGCGCGGCCGCTAGCAGATCGCGACGCAGGTTCTCATCACGTGTCACGCAGGACTGGGCCATGTACAACGCCTGGGCGCACACTTCGCCTACATGGTTCACGCGCATCAGCGCGCCAGATAGCCGCGCCTGCTGCGGTGTCAGCGTGACGGGTGAGGTGCGTGCAGCGGGCGAGCGCTCGCCTGCCTTGGGTGATGCAAACAGCGTACGCAAAGCGCTGTCGGCAGCGGTCAGAAGTCGATCCATCGTGTGTCCATCGTGGGGTCGTAGAGTGATCAGGGGCTGGGCGCCTGTTGCGGTGATGTTGCCGCAATGTTGCAATTGGGCAACGGAAAGTTCGTTTTTTGCCCCGCTTCCAAGCCGATTATGAGGGTTTCCCTTTACTAAGGCGGGCGCGCTCTGTTGCAATAAGCCCAACTTCCCCACCAGGAGGTTGGCCCAGGGAACCGGCGGGGCTGAGCATCAACGCATGTTTCAGTTCTCTACGATCCGGGCCCTCTGTTTAACCTTGGAGTAACTCGCAATGAAAAAATCCCTGATTGCCCTGGCAGTGCTGGCCGCTTCCGGTGCCGCAATGGCCCAGTCTTCCGTGACCCTGTTCGGTGTGATCGACACCAACATCAGCGTCATCGACAACATCGGTGCTGGCAAGGACGACAAGTACGGCCTGGGTACCAGCGGTCTGCAAACCAGCCGTATCGGTTTCCGTGGCGTGGAAGACCTGGGCGGTGGTCTGAAGGCTGGCTTCCACCTGGAAGGCGAAATTTTTGGTGACGACGGCAATTCTTCTGGCCTCGATTTCAAGCGCCGTTCCACGCTCAGCCTGATGGGTGGATTTGGTGAAGTGCGTCTGGGCCGCGACCAGACCGTGGGTTACGTCAAGACCAGCTCTTATGACGTGTTCGGCCAAGCTGGTTACGGCCAGTTCCTGGGCTGGAGCAGCTGGAGCGCCGTCGGTCCTGACACCAACGGCATCCGCAAGAGCAACATGATCAGCTACTTCACGCCCAAGTTCAGTGGCTTCAGCGGCGCGATCGGTTACGGCTTTGACGAGCAAACGACGGGCAGCCTGGGTGAGTACATCGGCGGTTACGTTGCTTACGACAACGGCCCTCTGAGCGTTGCCCTGTCCTACGACCAAAGCAAGCTGGGTGCAGCAGCAGCCGGCACGACCGCTGCTCGCAAGATCGACCGTGACACTATCGCCCTGGGCGCTTCTTATGACTTCGGCGTTGCCAAGGTCAGCGGTATTTACCAGCAAGTGAAGCACGATGAAGCTGGCCGTAACGATGTGAAGGTGAACTCCTACGCTCTGGGCGTTTCCGCTCCCGTGGGTTCGTCCGGCATCGTGAAGGCTCAATACGCCATGTACGACCAGAAGAACGTGGTGCAAGGCCGCGATGCTGAAGCCAACCACTTCAGCCTGGGTTACCAGCACAACCTGTCCAAGCGTACCGCTCTGTACGGTACCGTGTCCTACATGGACAACGACAATGGTTCTACCGTTGGCCTGTCTGGCAAGGGTATGGGCACTACCACCCCCGTGTCTGGTGAATCCCAGACTGGCTTCCAAGTTGGTATCCGTCACGCCTTCTAATTTTGAGCTGGCCTGAGCCAGCTTTGATTAGCAAGCTTAAAAAGCCGCTGCCTTCGGGTAGCGGCTTTTTTAGTTTGCAAAGGCTGAAGGGCGCCTGACTTGAGACGTTTTGAGAATAGTCATCCAGAAAAAATAGGGGAAAACGACTGTGACTGGCGCGCAACCGGTGCTGTTCTAGAGCGGGCGGCTTTCTAGAATGGCTCGTCCGCTACACCTTAATGAAAGAGACAACTTATGCGACTGTTTTCCCTCAAAACCATCACCTTGGCAGTAGGTGCCTTGTGCGCAACGGGTGCAAGTTTCGCCCAGTCTTCCGTGACGCTGTACGGTATTGCTGACCTTGGGGTTACCTTCGTTGATGGCAACGATAGCTGGAACGGCCTTACTTCTGGCAACAACCTGACCAGTCGCCTTGGCGTGCGTGGTACGGAAGACCTGGGCGGCGGCCTTAAGGCCAACTTCCGCCTGGAAGGCGGTATCAATCTGGACGTGGGCGATGGCGCTTCCGGCTACGCAGGCGCGACTGCTGGTTCGGGTTTTGCATTCAAGCGTAATTCCACTGTGGGCCTGCAAGGCGGCTTTGGAGAAGTGCGCATGGGTCGCGAGTTGACCGCCGCCTACAACGCCGTCGCTCGTTACGATGTGTTCGGTTCCGTGGGTCTGGGTGCATCCCAACTGTGGGGCGACGGTGGCATCAGCGATGCGACTGGGCTGAGCACCACTGCACGCACGACCAACCAGCGTGTCAGCAACATGGTGACCTACTTGACGCCCAACTTTGCGGGCTTCAAAGCCGCTGTGAACTACGGCTTTGGTGAAGTGGCTGGCGCCAACAGCAACCGCCGCTACATGAGCCTGGGCGCAAACTACGACAACGGCCCCATTAGCGCAGGTCTGGGTCTGGAGCGCCTGAGCCGCGACGTTTCGACAGTGGCAGCTACCGCGCAGGGGGGTGATATCTCCGCCTGGAGCCTGGGGGGCTCTTATGACTTCGGCGTCGCCAAGCTTCTGGCTGGCTATCGTCAATCCAAGGTTGATGACTTCGGTGCAGTGCTTGGCGCTGAAAACAAGCGTAAGGGCTACATGCTGGCGGTGACTGCACCGGTCGGCGGCAGTGGTTTGGTGCGTGCCGCCTACAACCGCTATGAAGATGAGCAAACCGCTGCAGCCGATGCCAAGGCCGATCACTTCGCGATCGGTTATGTGCACGGCCTGTCCAAGCGCACGTCCTTGTATGGCACCTACGCGTACATCAAGAACAAGAACAATGGCACGCGCTTCAGCATCAACGGCAGTACCAACGGTCTCGACAACGGCAAGCAGCAAGGCTTGCAGGTCGGCGTGACCCACTCCTTCTGATCTCATGCTGGCGTCAAGCCAGCCTGATCAGCGAAACCAAAGCCGCTGTCTTCGGGCAGCGGCTTTTTTTCGGGTTGTCTTTTTCTTGCTTATCTTGCGCACGCAGGCTTGTCGCCCATGTAACAAAAATTTGGGGAAAACGATGGTGGCTTCCGCACGACTGGCGCTTGCCTGCGGCGGGTGCATTTCTAGAATCAAATTTCTGCCATTCCCCCAAGAAAGAGACAAGCTATGCGATTGTTTTCCCTCAAAACCATCACCCTTGCAGCAAGCGCTCTGTGCGCAGCGGACGCAAGCCTGGCCCAATCCGACGGCACCAGCAAAGTGCAACTGTGGGGGATTGTGGATCTGGCAGTGCGCCACACCAATAACGAGGGGCCCACGCGCGACAAGCTCACCAGGATGGTTGGCGGCGGCATGTCCCAAAGTCGTTGGGGCATCAGCGCGGAGGAAGACCTGGGCGGCGGCAACAAAGCACTGGTGTACCTGGAGCACCGTTTTGATGCCGACTCGGGTACGCCTGCGGCCAACGTGCCGTTCTTCCAGCTGTCCTATCTGGGCCTGCAGGGCCCGTATGGCCGACTGACGGCGGGCAGACAGTGGAACGTGCTGTTCGACGTGGTGACCAGCACCTACGCATCGTTCCCTTACTCGCCCTACATGGAAGCCTTCAAGCCTGAACTGGGCGTGGCCACGGGCGCGCGCACCAGCAACATGCTGAAGTACACCTTCGCCACGCCAGACCGCAGCTTTGTGGGCTCGCTGCAATACTCGTTTGACGAAAACAACGATACCAAAGCGCTTGAGGCAGGTTTGCCCACCTCTGCCGCCCAGGTGCCTGCCTATGTGCTGGGCACGCTCAACGGCGGCGCCTGGGAAACCATGGGTGGTTACTTGCGCTACGCCACGGGCGGCGCGGCGGTGGGCGGCGGGTATCTGCGCACCACCTTGCCCGGCGGCACTGACATCGATGCCTGGACGCTGGGCGGCTCGTATCGCACTGGGCCCTGGTACTTCAACACTGGCTATGGCCTGAACAAGGCCAAGTTTGCCGCGGTCACCAGCCCGGTGGTGGGTTTTCGTAATACGGTGGATCGGGGCATCCTGGGCCAGTTCTGGTCAGGTCAGTCCAACGGCGGCTTTATGCCCGGTGATGCCAGCAAGCGCCATTTGGTGAAGGTGGGCGTGGGCTACCAGCTTACGCAGCAGCTCAATCTGGGCGCGCATTACTTCCGCGGCAAGCAGTCGGGCTCGGGCACGGGGGCGTCCAACGGCAATGTCAACTTCATGGTGGCAGTTGCCGACTACGCATTCTCCAGGCGTACCGACATGTACTTTGCCGTGGATCACACCAAGGTGAGCGGCGGCGCTGCCATGGCGCTCGATGCCAACGGCGCCCGCTCGCGCACGGGTATCACTGCGGGCGTGCGACACCGCTTCTGATGCATAACCCCCCGGGCGGGCACATAGTCTGCCCCGGGGCAAACGCAGTGCGCAAGCGGTGCAGCCAATCGCAGCCGGTGTAGCATGGCCCGATAGACTGCGTTTTTTGAAAATGCCTGCTTTGACGTTGCCTCGATTCCCGCAGAGTCCAGTCTGCATCACCACTGGGGTCTTTTTGATTGCTGCGGGCTTTTCGCTGGCGGCATGGTTTGCTGGCAGGCCAACCACTGCCAAGGCCGGGAGGGGCTGACATGCAAGCTACGCAACCTCGATTCAAGGCCGGTGGACGCGCATTTGCCCACATCGCTCAATACCACCCAGAGCTGACCGCCTTCAGGCGTGATCTGCACGCCCATCCCGAACTGGGTTTTGAAGAGATCTACACCAGCGCGCGCGTGCGAGAGGCGCTGCGCGCCGCGGGCGTTGACGAAGTCCACGACGCCATCGGCCGCACCGGCGTGGTGGGCGTCATACATGGTCAAGGGCGCAGCAGCGGCCGCATGATCGGGCTGCGTGCCGATATGGACGCGCTGCCCATGACAGAGCACAACGAATTCGCCTGGCGGTCGTGCAAAAGCGGCTTGATGCACGGCTGCGGGCACGACGGCCACACGGCCATGCTGGTGGGTGCGGCCCGCTACCTGGCGGCCACGCGCAACTTTGACGGCACGGCGGTGCTGATTTTCCAACCGGGCGAGGAGGGTATGGGCGGCGCGCGCGTGATGATCGAAGACGGCCTGTTCGATCGCTTCCCCGTCGATGCTGTCTATGCCATGCACAACTGGCCTGCCATGCAGCCGGGCACCGTGGGCATCAACAGCGGCGCCATGATGGCCGCGGCCGACCGTATCACTATCGAGGTGAGCGGCCGCGGTGGCCACGGCGCCCACGCTTACCAGACGGTGGATGTGGTGCTGGTGGCCGCGCACATCATCACCGCCGTGCAAGGCATTGTTTCGCGCAATGTGCGCTCGCTGGACAGCGCGGTGGTCAGCCTGTGCGCGGTGCAGGCCGGCGACCTGGGTGCCTTCAGCGTGCTGCCTGGCACCGCCATACTGGTGGGCACGGTGCGCGCATTCGATCCTGCGGTACAGGACATGGTGGAGCGGCGCATCAAAGAGCTGTGCAACGCCATTGCCCTGGGCTTTGGCGCCACGGCCACGGTGCGCTACGAGCGCATCTACCCGGCCACCATCAACACTGAGAGCGAGGCGCGCTTTGCCGGCGACGTGGCCGCGACGCTGTTGGGCGAGGACAACGTGGATCGCGATCTGGAGCCCAGCATGGGCGCCGAAGATTTCTCTTTCATGCTGCAGGCCCGGCCCGGCGCCTACATGCGCCTGGGCCAGGGCATGGGCCCCGGCAACAGTGCCTTGCACAACAGCCGCTACGACTTCAACGACGAAGTGTTGCCCCTGGGTGCCGCCTTGCACGCCAGTCTGGTCGAGCAGGCACTGCCGCTGGCAGCCGTCGAGTGAAAGCAGCTTTCAGTTTTTGTAAGAAAACGCCGGTGGCTGTTCATTGAATAGCAAAAATAGCCGATGACTTGTGGGTCTGCAATAGGCCCTTCCATGACACCTGGCATGTCGGACTTCACGGTAATGTCATTCTTGTTCACGACCATTTCGCCTTTGTAATGTTTCAACAGGGAGCGAGAACATGGGTACGTGGACGCAATGGACGGGCAAGCCTTACGTGCGACAAATGCAACGCGGGGCCGTCGCTCTGGCGGTGGCCGGCATGCTGGCGGCATGCGGTGGCAACGATGACGATGGACAACCGCTGGATGTGACCATCCTGCACATCAACGACCATCATTCCACGCTGGAATCGAAGTCGAAGACGCTGCAACTGTCCACTGGCGGCGCTGCTCCTGTGGCAGTGGCTGTGGATGCGGGCGGCTTTCCACGCGTGACGGCTGCCATCGACAGCCTGTCCAAGGCCGCTGGCGCCAACGTGCTCAAGTTGCACGCGGGCGACGCCATGACCGGCACGCTGTATTTCAACCGCGCAGGTGTGGATGGTGAAGCTGATGCCGCGCTGATGAACACCGTGTGCTTTGACGCCTTCACGCTGGGTAACCACGAGTTCGACAAGGGCGACAGCGGCCTCAAGGGCTTCCTGGATCTGGTCAAGAAGGGCAGCTGCAAGACCCCGATGTCCGTGCTCAGCGCCAACGTCAAGTTTGGCGCCAACTCCGCCCTCAACCCGGCCAAGGCCGCTGGCTATGTCCAGCCCTCCACCGTGGTAGAGCGCAGCGGCCAGAAAATCGGCATCGTCGGCCTGACGGTCGCCGTCAAGACCAAGACCGCTTCCAGCCCCGACGCCGACACCACCTTCGAAGAAGAAGTGACGGCAGCCCAGCGCGAGATCGACAAGCTGCGCAACCAGGGCATCAACAAGATCGTGCTGATGAGCCACATCGGCTACGGCAGCGACACCGCCATCGCGCCCAAGCTCAGCGGTGTGGACGTGATCGTAGGCGGCGATTCGCACACGCTGCTCGGCCCCGACAGCCTCAAGACCGTCGGTGTGGGTACGCCCGGCGGCGCCTACCCCACACGCCTGAAAAACAAGGACGGCAAGAACGTCTGCGTGGTGCAGGCCTGGGAATACGCGCAGGTGGTGGGCGAGCTGAAGGTGAAGTTCGACTCGCAGGGCGACGTTACCGAATGCTCGGGCACGCCCCATGTGCTCATTGGCGACAAGTTCACCATCGCCGGCAAGGCGCCGACCGACGCCGAGAAGAAGGCTATCGACGCCGACGTGGCCGCCAAGGGCTTTCTGCGTGTGACGCAGCCGGCTGCTGCTGCCACCGCTGCGCTGCAGCCTTTCATGGACCGCGTGGCCGTTTTCAACAAAACCCAGAGCGCCGTGGTGCCCCAAGAGCTGTGCTCGCGTCGCGTGCCTGGTGGTCCGGGCTCTTCCGACTACAGCCGCTCTAGTGCCGCCTGTAACGCCGAGGGTAGCGTGAACGTGCGCGGTGGCGACATCCAGCAGTTCGTCGCACAGGCGTACCTGGAAGTGGCCAACAAGAAGTACGGCGGCGCCGACATCACGCTGCAAAGCGGCGGTGGCGTCCGTATCCCGCTTCTGGGCACCGTGACCGCAGCAGACATCATCAAGGTGCTGCCGTTCGGCAACATGCTCTTCCGCCTGGACATCACTGGCGCTGAGGTCAAGTCCATGCTGGAAGACGGCATGGAAGCCGTGTATGGCGCCAATGGCTCCACTGGCCCTTACCCCTACACGGGCGGTCTTCGCTTTGATGTGAACACCAAGGCCACGTTTGGCTCTCGCGTGTCGGGTATCGAAGTGCGCAATGCCGCTAGCGGTGCATGGGAGCCACTCAACACAACCAAAACCTACAAACTGTTTGTGCTGAGCTTCAACGCCACCGGCGGCGACGGCTATAAGACCCTGGCTGCCGTGCCTGCAGCGCGTCGCCTGGACATCGGAGTGCTGGATGCGGATGTGTTCTTCGACTTCATCTCCACGCAGCCCAAGGACGCAGCTACGGGGCTTCCGGTGCTCAACCGCCTGCCCACTGAGCTCTACAGCACCAAGAGCTTCCAGTAATCCGGCGATGGGTGCATGATCTCTGTTGCGGCGATGATCGGCGGCATACTGGTGTTTTTGTGTCAATGAAGCATAAGGAGCAAGACCTATGACCACATTCACGCTCACCAGCCCCGACATCGCTGCAGGCAGCACCATCGCGCAGAGGTTCGAATTCGACGGCTTCGGCTGTTCGGGCCAGAACCAGTCACCCGTGCTGCAATGGAGTGGCGCACCTGAAGGCACCAAGGGTTTTGCACTCAACGTGTACGACCCTGACGCACCCACGGGCTCGGGCTTCTGGCACTGGTACGTGATCGACTTGCCTGCCTCGGTAACCGGTCTGCCTGCCAACGCCGGTGCCAAGGGCGGAGCCAACCTGCCCGCAGGCGCCCGCCAGATTCGCAACGATTACGGCATCTACGCCTGGGGCGGCATGTGCCCGCCCCCGGGCGACAAGCCGCACCGCTACATCTTTACGGTACATGCGCTGTCGGTGGATCGCATCGACGTGCCCGACGACGCGCCCGCCGCGCTGGCTGGCTTCATGGTCAACGCCCACACGCTGGCCAAGGCCAGCTTCACCGCTACCTACGGGCGTTGAAGCGGGGCGTCGGGCCTTCCCGCGCAAGCCAAATCAGCCCGTCATTCCCACGTAGGCGGGAAACCACCGCGCTGGCAGCGGCATATCAGCTGCATCACTGAAAACTGCATCAAACACGACTGCAGCGCTTATCCATCAAGCGCTGGCTGCTATCGTTTTCAGGTATATCGCTTCGCGCGCAGGTTGTTTTTCATCTGCTGCAGCACGGGCTGCAGCGGTTCGCCGATGCGTAGTGCCACGCAGGTGGCCAGCACATCGATGATGAGCAGGTGCATCAGCCGCGACACCATGGGGCTGTAGCGGTCGTAGCCCTCGGGGTGGTCGGCAGCCAGGTGAATGCGGCAGGTGTGCGCCAGGGGCGAGCCGCTGGCGGTGATGGCGATGGTGGTGGCGCCGTTCTTGCGCGCGATGTCGGCGGCGTCCATCAGGTCGCGGGTGCGGCCCGAATTGCTGATGATGACCGCGCAGTCGCCCGGGCCCAAAAGCGTGGCGCTCATCACCTGCATGTGGCCGTCGCTGGCGGACAGGCTGGTGATGCCCAGCCGGAAGAACTTGTGCTGCGCGTCCTGCGCCACGATGCCCGAGTTGCCTGCGCCATAAAATTCGATGCGCCGCCCCGTCCGCCAGGTGGCGGCGATGGCGCTGGCCGCCTGTTCCAGCAGCTGGGTGCTGGCGGCATTGCGGTACTGCAAAAAAGCGGCGACGGCGTTGTCCACCACTTTTACCAGGACGTCGCTGGTCTTGTCGTCGGCATCCACACTGCGGTGGATGAAGGGCACGCCCTCGCTCACGCTGCCGGCCAGCTTGAGCTTGAAGTCGGCCAGCCCGTCGTAGCCCATGCTGCGGCAAAAACGCACCACAGTGGGTTTGCTCACATGAGCACGTTCGGCCAGCTCGCGCACGGGCATGCGGGAAAAGGCCCGCGGGTCTTGCAGCACAAGCCGCGCCACGCGTTGCTCGGCGGGGGCCAGTGAAGGGAGCGAGGCGGTGATGCGATCCAGCATGGTTCAAAACGGTGCCGCCCAGATCGGCGAAGCCAGTGATTGGCGCAACGGGCAGGCAGATTTGCGAATCAGAAAATGTAGCGCGGTTTTCATGCCACATACGCCGAATACACTTGTGGCGCGGGGGGCTGCACGGCAATGCGCCGCCCCGCGCCAAAGTACAACACGCTGGAAACAGACCCGCGAGCAACGAGCACCCGCATGAACCAACTCGACGCACTCAAGCAATTCACCACCGTGGTGGCCGATACCGGCGACTTCAGGCAACTGGCGCAGTTCCAGCCGCAAGACGCCACCACCAACCCTTCGCTGATCCTCAAGGCCGTGCAGAAGTCCGAATACGCGCCGCTGCTGCACGACTGCGTGACCCGCTGGCACGGCCGCGCCATGGACGAGTTGATGGATCGCCTGATCGTGCGCTTTGGCTGCGAGATTTTGTCGATCATTCCCGGGCGCGTGTCCACCGAGGTGGACGCCCGGCTGTCGTTTGACACCGCTGCCACTGTGTCGCGGGCCGAGCGCATCGTGGAGCTGTACCAGGCCGAAGGCATGCACATCGACCGCGTGCTCATCAAGGTGGCCGCCACCTGGGAGGGCATCCAGGCCGCGCGCCAGCTGGAGCAGCGCGGCATCCACACCAATCTGACGCTGCTGTTTTCATTCGCGCAGGCCGTGGCTTGCGGGCAAGCCAGGGTGCAGCTGATCTCGCCCTTTGTCGGCCGCATCTACGACTGGTACAAAAAGCAGGCCGGCGCCAGCTGGGACGAGGCCGCCATGGCTGGCGCCAACGACCCCGGCGTGCAGTCGGTGCGTGCCATCTACAACCACTACAAGCACTTCGGCATTGCCACCGAGGTGATGGGCGCCAGCTTTCGCAACACCGGCCAGATCGTCGCGCTGGCGGGCTGCGACCTGCTGACCATCGCTCCCGAGCTGCTGGCTCAGCTGGCGGCTAGCGATGCGCCCGTGGCTCGCGCGCTGGACCCCGAAGCCGCCCGCAGCGTGGCGCTGCAGCCGGTGCAGTACGACGAGGCGGGCTTTCGCTACGCGCTCAACGCAGATGCCATGGCCACCGAGAAGCTGGCCGAGGGCATTCGCGCCTTTGCGGCCGATGCGGCCAAGCTGGAACAACTGATGCGAGCTGCGGCATGAGTTTTGACGACCCCCGTACGCGCTGCGACCGCACAGCCGCCTGGCAGCGCCTGCGAGCACACTTTGACAGGGCTGGCCGGAACTTTGACATGCGAGACGCCTTCGCGCAGGACACCCAGCGTTTTGCGCGCTTCAGCCAGCAGGCACCACATGTGTTTGCCGACCTGTCCAAGAACCTGATCGACGCGCCCACCGAAACCCTGCTGCTGCAGCTGGCGCAGGAGTGCGGCCTGGAGCCCTACCGCAACGCCCTGTTTGCCGGCGCACCCATCAACAACACCGAGCAGCGCGCTGTGATGCACTGGCTGCTGCGTCATCCGGGGCGTTTCAAGGCATGCGCCCAGGATGACCAGTCGCTGGCAGCCACCGATACCGTGGCTGCCGCAATGCGCGACGTGCAGTCCACGCTGGATGACATGCTTGCGCTGGCCGAGCGCGTGCGTGCTGACGATGCCATCACCGACATCGTGAACATCGGCATTGGCGGCTCGGACCTGGGGCCTTTCATGGTGGTCAAGGCGCTGGAGGATCACTGCCTGTCTGGGAAACGTCTGCACTTCGTCTCCAACGTGGACGGCATGGAACTCGGCGGCCTGCTGCGCCAGTTGCGCCCCGAGCGCACCCTGTTCCTGATCGCCTCCAAAACCTTCACCACGGCTGAGACGATTGCCAACGCCAAGGCAGCGCGCGCGTGGTTTGTGGCCCAGGGCGGCAGCGACGATGCGCAGGCGCGTCTGCCTGTGGCGCGGCACTTTTATGCGCTGACCACCAACCTGGAGGCGGCGGCGCAGTTTGGCATCCGCACCACGCTGGGGTTCTGGGACTGGGTGGGCGGGCGCTATTCGCTGTGGTCCGCCATCGGGCTGCCGATTGCCATCGCCCTGGGCGCAGAGCAGTTTCGTGCCTTGCTGGCAGGCGCACATGCGATGGACGAGCATTTCCGCACGGCGCCCTTGGCGTCCAACCTGCCTGTGCGACTGGCATTGCTGGACCTGTGGTACCGCAACTTTCACGGCTTTACCAGCCGCAACGTGGCGCCCTACAGCCACGGCCTGCGTCGTCTGCCTGCCTATTTGCAGCAGCTGGAAATGGAGAGCAACGGCAAAGGGGTGGACGCGCAGGGCCAGCCGCTGCCCTACGCCACCTCACCCGTGATCTGGGGCGAGCCCGGCACCAAGGGGCAGCACGCGTTTTTTCAGATGATTCACCAGGGCCCGGACGTCGTGCCCGTCGAGTTCATCGTGCTGCGCCAGGGTGGGCGCGAGCTGTCGCAGTTGCACCAGCGCCTGGTGGCCAACGCGCTGGCCCAGGCCCGCGCACTGATGACGGGCCGCCCTGACGAGCCCTGCGGCCATCGTCGTTTTAGCGGCAACCGGCCCAGCACTGTCCTGGTGCTGGAGCGGCTGGATCCGCCATCGCTGGGCGCGCTGATTGCGCTGTACGAGCACCGCGTGTTCGTCAGCGGCGCTCTATGGGGCATCAACAGCTTCGATCAATGGGGTGTGGAGCTGGGCAAGGTGCTGGCCAAAGACCTGGAGCCGCGCCTGACCACGGGCGATGTCAGTGGTCTGGATGCCTCCACCGCCGGGCTGCTGCAGCGGCTGGCGCAACCGGTCTGAGCGCAAGCGCCCGTCACCCCGTCATTCCAGCGAAGGCGGGAAACCAAACCCCGCTATGAAAAAAGCCCGCAGGCTGCAAGGCGCGCGGGCTTTTTTTGTACGGCTGCCGGCGCCACGGGGCGCCGGCGGGCGGGGCAATTACATGCCCATGTCGCCCATGCCGCCCATGCCGCCGGGCATGGCGGGGGCTGCGGACTCGTCCTTCGGAGCCTCGGCCACCATGGCTTCGGTCGTCAGCAGCAGCGAGGCCACGGAAGCGGCGTTCTGCAGCGCGGTGCGGGTCACCTTGGTGGGGTCCAGGATGCCCATCTCCAGCATGTCGCCGTAGGTGTCGTTGGCGGCGTTGAAGCCGTAGTTGCCCTTGCCGTTCAGCACTTCGTTGACGACCACCGAGGGCTCGCCACCGGCGTTGGCCACGATCTCGCGCAGGGGCGCTTCAATGGCCTTGAGCACCAGCTTCACGCCAGCGTCTTGCTCGGGGTTGCCGGTGGACAGGTCGCCCACGGCCTGCTTGGCGCGCAGCAGTGCCACGCCGCCGCCAGCCACGATGCCTTCTTCCACGGCAGCGCGGGTGGCGTGCAGGGCGTCTTCCACGCGGGCCTTCTTTTCCTTCATCTCGACTTCGGTGGCAGCGCCCACCTTGATCACGGCCACGCCGCCGGCCAGCTTGGCCACGCGCTCTTGCAGCTTCTCGCGGTCGTAGTCGCTGGTGGCTTCTTCGATCTGGATGCGGATTTGCTTCACGCGGGCTTCGATGTCGGCAGCAGCACCAGCACCGTCGATGATGGTGGTGTTTTCTTTGCCGATTTCCACACGCTTGGCCTGGCCCAGGTCGGCCAGGGTCACCTTCTCCAGGGTCAGACCGACTTCTTCGGCGATCACCTTGCCACCGGTCAGGATGGCGATGTCTTCCAGCATGGCCTTGCGACGGTCGCCGAAGCCAGGGGCCTTCACAGCCACCACCTTCAGGATGCCGCGGATGGTGTTGACCACCAGCGTTGCCAGTGCTTCGCCTTCGACGTCTTCGGCGATGATCAGCAGCGGACGGCCGGCCTTGGCGACTTGCTCCAGCGTGGGCAGCAGGTCACGGATGTTGCTGATCTTCTTGTCGAACAGCAGCACGAAGGGGTTGTCCAGCAGGGCGGCCTGCTTTTCGGGGTTGTTGATGAAGTAGGGCGACAGGTAGCCGCGGTCAAACTGCATGCCTTCCACGACATCCAGCTCGTTTTCCAGGCTCTTGCCGTCTTCGACGGTGATCACGCCTTCCTTGCCGACCTTGTCCATCGCGTCGGCAATGATCTTGCCCACGGACTCGTCGGAGTTGGCGGAGATCGAACCCACCTGGGCGATTTCCTTGGAGGTGGTCGTGGCCTTGGACTGCTTCTTGAGCTGTTCCACCAGGGCGATCACGGCCTTGTCGATGCCGCGCTTGAGGTCCATGGGGTTCAGGCCGGCGGCCACGTACTTGGAGCCTTCGCGCACGATGGCCTGGGCCAGCACGGTGGCGGTGGTGGTGCCGTCACCGGCGATGTCGTTGGTCTTGGAGGCCACTTCCTTCACGAGCTGGGCGCCCATGTTCTGCAGCTTGTCCTTGAGTTCGATTTCCTTGGCCACGGACACGCCGTCCTTGGTCACGGTGGGGGCGCCGAACGAGCGCTCGAGCACCACGTTACGGCCCTTGGGGCCCAGGGTCACCTTGACCGCGTTGGCCAGGATGTTCACGCCTTCAACCATGCGGGCGCGGGCTTCGCCGCCGAAAACTACGTCTTTTGCTGCCATGTTTGGCTCCTACAAAATATTGAATCAGATTGACCGCCAGCCCTTGTGTATCAAGCGCTAGCAGCTATGAAAATGAGAGTTTTGAATGCCGGGTGACTTTTGTCTTTGGCCGGGCCTGCGACAAAAGTGCATACCCTGCGGGCAATCACTTTTCGACGACTGCGAACAGGTCGTCTTCCTTCATGACCAGCAACTCGTTGCCGTCCACCTTGACGGTCTGGCCGCTGTACTTGCCGAACAGAACGCGGTCACCGACCTTCACGTTCAGGGCGATCAGGTCGCCCTTGTCGTTCTTCTTGCCGGGGCCAACGGCCAGCACTTCGCCTTGATCGGGCTTCTCAGCAGCGTTGTCGGGGATCACGATGCCGGAGGCGGTCGTGGTTTCGCTTTCGATACGCTTGACGATCACGCGATCGTGCAGGGGGCGAAGATTCATTTGCATCTCTCCTGAATACAAAAAAGGATTACGACATCAAGAACACGCTGGCACAACGCCTGCGCGCTACAAGCTTCAGCAAGGGTGCTGCTAGCACTCGTCTGGCTCGAGTGCCAATGATAGGGGCATTTGCGACGGTTTCAAGAGCGGCTGCACAGAAGAATACGTGCCTGCCGTTGAACCGCCGCATGCCCACCCCGCGGGCTTGTGCCTTGGCGTGTGCGTGCCGCAGGCGGGCCAACAGCGCCGCTGCTCAGAGAGCAAGGCGTGCTTTGGCGGTGGCTGGCGCGCCTGATACATTCGCCGCAAGGAGGGAAACCATGAGAATCATCCGCGCCATTCTCTGTCTGGCAATGTGCTCATTTGCCGCTTCAGCGGCGTTCGCCCAGATACACCGCTGCAAGGACGCTGCAGGCAAGACCATCTACTCGGATGCGCCGTGCGCTACGGGTCAGACCGGTCAGCTCATCGAGCGCCAGAAGTCCCAGGACGAGCTCCAACAGGAGCGGGCCCAGGCTGCAGAGGCCAACGAACGCAAATACCAAGCCCAGCAAGCGCAGCGAGAGCAGCAAAGCCTGGAGTTGCAGCAGCGCAATGCAGCGCAAGCGGCCGCAGCAGCGGCGCCTCCCCGGCCGCTGTCCGCATCGCGGGAGTGCCGCGAGGCCCAAAAGGATCTCGAGTTCGTGTCGAGCATCCGAACCACCCCGCAAGACGAGAAGCGCATGCGTACCAATGCAGCGATCGCGCGGGTCAATGCATCGTGCGGCTCCAACATGCCATTGATGCAAGAGCCGCCCAAGGTGGTGGACAAGCCGCAAGGTCAGCGCGCGATCACCCACTGCAGTGGGGGTTTTTGCTACGACGACGCGGGCCAGGCGTATCACCGCAACGGCCCGGACTTTCTGACCGGGCCCAACGGCAGAACGTGCCACCGATCGGGCTCTTTCTGGAACTGCAACTGACCGAAGGCGCAAGCTAACGCGGCCTTCGTGCTTTGCACCGCCGTATCCAGCCGCGGTCTGCGTGCGCGCCCGTCTCATCGCTGCGGGTGCGGTGGGATGAGCGTCTTCTTGCACTTGTCGATCTGCCCATGCGCCCGCGCCGGGTGCTTGCCAGTCAATGCGGTGTGGTTGTGCTGTGTCGGGTATCCCGGTTTGTGCAAAGCACGCGGTGTCTGTAGATTGGGCAGCCTTGTGGCCCATACAGATCGTGAAGTCTGCGCACAACCATGAAAACCTCGTTGAAGGCACAGGGCCCCACTCTTTTTCATTCCCCCTCTCGCGCACGTTCACCTGCCTTGATGGCCGGTCTGGTCATGCTGGCCATTGTGGCCACGGGCGTCTCGCTGTTGCGCAGCGGCTTTGCTTTCGGTATCAACAACAACGTCTTTCATGTTCCGCTGGTGCTGGACTGGGCCCGTCTGCCGGTCTTTGCTGGGGACGCCTATTACCAGTCACTGGGCAAGTTCACGTCCATCGTCTGGCCCCTGGTCAGTGCGGTAGCCACCGAGGCAAATGTGGAGACCGTGTTTCTGGCGGGCCATGCACTGTCGCGCTTTGCGGCCATGCTTGCCATAGGCGCCCTGCTGGTGATCCAGCTGCGCCTGCGCCCCGCACAGGCCCTGCTGGCCTGCCTGGTGCTGGCCTTGACCCCCTGGATGCAGGGCTTTAGCCTGGTCGGCGGGCATGGCTTGTTCATCCACTATTTCACCCATTCAGAGGTGACATGGGGCTTTTTGCTGCTGGCCCTGATGGCCGCGCACGCCGGGCGGTGGCCATGGGCCGCAGCCCTGGCCGGGTTGGTCTTTGACATCAATGCCTTCATCGGTGTCTGGCTGCTGGTCATGCTGCTTGCGGCCTATGCCGCTGCGCCGCCGCAGCGCGCCGGGCGGCAGTTGCTCATCGCGGGGCTGGTTTTTTTGCTGTGCGCCGCGCCGGTGCTGCTGTGGATTGCTCAAAGCACGGGTGCCACCTACCCGGCGTTCAGCTTCAAAAGCTACATCCGCACTTACTTCCCGTATCACTTCCTGATCGAGTCGGCCAGCAGGCGCGATGTGCTCATCCTGGGCATGCTGCTGGGTGTGGGCTGCACGTCCGCCCTGATGCTGCCGCGGCCGGTGTTCTGGCTGGCGGTGCTGATGGCGCCCGCCGGCTTGTTCATGCTGGGTACGGTGCTGCCGTATCTGCTGAACCATCGGGTGATCTTCAACCTGCATCTGCTGCGCGTGGATGGCGTCATCCAGTGGCTGGCCATGGTGCTGGCCGTGGCCGTGCTGGTGCCGCGGCTGGTGGGGCAGGCCAGCCGGGCTGCGCGCATTTATGCGGCGGTGGGGCTGGTGTCGCTGCTTACCGTGGTGAACGAGCCTTCCAGTTTGCTGGCGGCCTGGGTGGCATTGGCGGCCCTGGCCTGGATGGAGCGCCGGCCCGCTGACAGATACCTGTCGCCGTTGCTCAACCGGCCCTGGACGGCCATCGCATTCATGTTGCTGGTGGTGACGATGGAGCTGGCGCGCCATCAGCTGGGCTGGGCCCAGGCGCGCGCTGGGCTGCCATGCTGGCGTTTGCAGTGGGTGTGCCGGCAGGCGGGGCCCACCTGGTCTGGCCGGTGCTGGGCTTGCTGCTGCTCATGCCGAAGATCGAGCAGCGTGGCGCGCTGCTGCATACCCAACCGTTTGCCCCGCCGTTGCTGGAGCTGTCGCAGTGGATCCGCCAGGAGCGGGTGCAGGGCCCGGTGTTGATCGAGATCGTCCCCGCCCTGGATTCCCTGCAGGTGCTCACGCGCGTGCCGGTTTGGGTGGACTGGAAGCAGGGCGCCGCCGTCATGTGGGAGCCTGCGTTTTATCAGCGCTGGTCAACCCGCTATCAGGAGGTGCGTGCGCTTCAGCAGCCGTCAGAGTTCGTCGCCTACGCCAGGCAGCACGGCATCCGGTACATCGTGCTGCGCAGGTCGCGCGGCGATTGCGCCGCGGGCAGCGAGCTGCTGTATCGCAACGCTAGCTACCAGCTGTGCCGCCTGTCGTGACCCGCCTTACTGGCGCGTCGTCAGCCCCAGAAAATGATCCAGCATGTGGAAGTGGTCTTCAAAGAAGTCTTCTTCCATGCCCGCCAGCTGCCCGATGGGCGTCCACTGCACCTGCGCGGCATCGTCGTCCGCGCGCACGTCGGGCAGGGGGGCCTGCCCCAGGTCGAAGTAATGCGCGTGCGTGATGGTGCGCCCGCGCTGGCTGCGGTCGGGGTGGTCGAACACGGCTACGCATTGCAGGGCGGCCTGCATGTCGGCCTCGGGCAGGGCGCAGTGGGTTTCCTCGGCCAATTCGCGCAGGCACGATTGCCACAGCGTCTCGCGCTGCTCGATAAAGCCGCCGGGCACTGCCAGCTGCCCCTTGCCGGGCGCGTGGGCGCGGCGGATCAGCAGCACCTGGTCCTGGCAGCGCAGCACCGCATCCACGGTGACGAAGACCGGCGGGTAGGGCGCGGTGGCCCAGGCCTCCCGGTAGCTGCGCAGCATCAGCCATTCCTGCTGCAGCGCGGCGTAGCTGGGGCCGTTGGCAAACTGCTCCAGCAGCGCGCGCGTGCTTGGCGGTATGGCGCTTGCCAGGGGTTGCAGCGCGGCGGCCACGGTGGTGGGCGTTGCCCCAAAGTAGGCGTCGCGAATGGCGGTGGCATCAATGTCGCCCTGGCGCTCCATGCGGATCAGCTCCCAGCCGGGAAAGGCGCGCAGGTAGCTGCTGGTGGCGTCCTTGAAATGCCCCACCAGGCCCACGCGCCCATGCGCGGCCGTGTGCCGGGCCACGGCGCTGCGCACGGCCTGCACCCACAGGGCCTCGTTGTAGTAGTCGCGCACGGGCAGCACGGTCAGGCGTGCGTTGTCGTGCGCCGTCAGGGCGCTGCGCAGCATGGACTCGCGCTCTGCCCAGGTGAAGGGGTTCTTGGGGGTGCGCGCCTGGAATGCCGAGCCGACGATGACGATGACGCGCTGTGCGCACGCCAGCGCTTCGCGCAGCAGGGCCAGATGACCGGTGTGGACGGGCTCGAAGCGCCCGATGAGGATGGCGGTGTCGTACATGCGGGCGAGGGGCCTCGGCGGGGTGTGCTGCAAAAAAGTGAGCTTCTTGCGCTTGTTGCATAAGCGCCGGTGGCCATTTTGACTGAAATATGAATGGCCTGGCCAGCTGTCGCGCCTGGAAATCATTGGAGGCAAGCTTCTCGGACGAACAACATGCACAGGCCTGTTGGGGGGCTTTGCTGCGCTGCGCCCTGTGCCAGACTTGTGCCATGCACAGCCCAGCAGCGCCCTCATACACCATCGCCATCGTGACCACCACCGTAGCCCATCAGGCCGATGCGCAGCGCCTGGCAGCCGGCGCCGTGCAGGCCCGTCTGGCCGCCTGCGTGCAGGTGGAGGCGATTGCCTCGCACTATGTCTGGCAGGGCGCGCAGCAGCACGATGCCGAGTGGCGCCTGGTGTGCAAGACGCTGCCCCAGGCCGCGCCCGTGCTGCGCGACTGGCTGCGCGCGCAGCACCCCTACGATGTGCCGCAGCTGCTCACCCACACCGCGCAGGCCGAGGCTGATTACGCCGACTGGGTGGCGCAGCAGGTCGATGGGTCAATCAGGCCAGCAGCGCCTGCGCGAACTCGCGGGCGTTGAAGGTCTCCAGGTCTTCCAGCTTCTCGCCCACGCCGATGAAATAGACCGGCACAGGGCGCTCCTGCGCAATCGCCGCCAGCACGCCGCCCTTGGCCGTGCCGTCCAGCTTGGTGACGATCAGCCCGGTGAGCTGCAGCGCGTCGTCAAACGCACGCACCTGGGTCAGCGCGTTCTGGCCGGTGTTGCCGTCGATCACCAGCAGCACCTCGTGCGGGGCGCTGGCGTCGGCCTTGGTGATCACGCGGCGGATTTTCTTCAGCTCTTCCATCAGGTGCAGCTGCGTGGGCAGGCGCCCGGCCGTGTCCACCAGCACCACGTCCTTGCCGCGCGCGCGCCCGGCGGTGACGGCATCAAAGCTGACGGCCGCCGGGTCGCCCCCCTCCTGGCTGATGATCTCCACCAGGTTGCGTGTGGCCCACACGCCCAACTGCTCGCGCGCCGCGGCGCGGAAGGTGTCGGCGGCGGCCAGCAGCACGCTTTCGCCGTGGTCGGCCAGGTGCTTTGTCAGCTTGCCGATGGACGTGGTCTTGCCCGCGCCGTTCACGCCAGCCACCATGATCACGGTGGGCGTGTGCTCGCCGATGACCAGGGGCTTTTCCAGCGGCTGCAGCAGTTCGGCCAGCGCATCGGCCAGCAGGGCCTTGACGGTGGCGGGGTCGGTGGTCTTGGTGTCTTTCACGCGGCGCTTGAGGTCATCCAGCAGGTGCTGCGTGGCCTTTACGCCGGTGTCGGCCATCAGCAGCGCGTCTTCCAGCTCTTCGTACAGCGCGTCGTCGATCTTGGTGCCGGTGAAGACGGTGGCGATGCTGCTGCCCGTCTTGCGCAGGCCCATTTTGAGGCGCTCCATCCAGCCTTGGCGCGCAGCTTCGGGTTGGGGCTGCGGCGCTTGCACGGGTGCGGGCGCAGGTGGTGGTGCGGCAGGCACGGCCGACGGGGGCGCATCCGCTAGTGGTGCGGCAGGCGCGGGCATTGCAGCCGGCGCGGCTGCGGGCGCTGCGGTGGGTGCGACTGTTGGAGAGACCGTTGGCGGCGCCGTCGGTGGGGCTGCCGTCGGTGGGGCCGCGGGCGGGGCAGGCTCTGGCGCACTGCCGCCACCCACGCCAAAAGACTTGCGCAGCCAGCCCAGCGCCCCGCCGCCGCCTGCAGGAGCGGCAGCCGGTGTGGCTGCAGGTGCGGATGAGGGCGCCGGCGGCGCGGCGCCGTCCGTGCCTTGCGGCGCGGGTGCAGGCACGGCATTGGAGGGCTCGGCGGGGGAGGGGGATTTTTTCTTGAAAAAACTGAACATTGGCGGGTTCTTAGAATCGCAGCCATTCTATGAAACGCGCCATCACCCTCGTTGTTCCCCTTGCGGGCCTGCTGTCCTGCCTGAATGCCGGGGCGCAGAGCCCGGCCCCTGAATCTTCTGCCGCTGCGGCCCGGGCCGCGTCGGTTGCTGCCGATGCCCAGGCCACCACGGCCAGCGGTGCACAGCTGTTCACCCTGAAGAATGGCATGCAGCTCATCGTGCAGCCCGACCGGCGCGCGCCCACGGCGGTGCACATGGTTTGGCTGCGCGTGGGCGCCATGGACGAGGTGGACGGCACCTCGGGCGTGGCGCACGTGCTTGAGCACATGATGTTCAAGGGCTCCAAGACTGTGCCGCCGGGCGATTTTTCGCGCCGCGTGGCCGCGCTGGGCGGGCAGGAGAACGCCTTCACCAGCCGCGACTACACCGGCTACTACCAGCAGATACCGGCCGACCGCCTGGCCGACGTGATGCGGCTGGAGGCCGACCGCTTTGCCCATAACCAGTGGCCTGACGCCGAGTTCGCCAAAGAGATCGAGGTGGTCAAGGAAGAGCGCCGCCTGCGCACCGAAGACCAGCCGCGCGCCGCCCTCATCGAGCAGCTGTTTGCGTCCACCTTCATCGCCTCGCCCTACCGCCGCCCGGTGGTGGGCTGGATGAGCGACCTGGACGCCATGACGCCCGATGATGTGCGCCGCTTTCACCGCGACTGGTACGCGCCCGGCAACGCCGCCGTGGTGGTGGCGGGTGATGTGGACCCCGCCCAGGTGCTGGCACTGGCCGAAAAAACCTACGGCAGCATCCCGCCGCGCGCACTGCCCGCGCGCAAACCCCGCACCGAACCCGCACAACAGGGCCTGCGCCGCATTGCCTTCAAGGCGCCCGCCGAGCAGGCCTACACCGCGCTGGCCTTTCGCGTGCCCGGCATCACGCGGCTGGACGACATGCAGCAGGCCGACCGCGATGGCCTGGCGCTGCTGGTGCTGTCGGCCGTGCTCAGCGGCTACGACGGCGCCCGTCTGGAGCGCGCCCTGACGCAGGGCGCCGACCGCGTGGCCGACAGCGCCAACAGCCACGCCTCCATCCTGGGGCGCGGCCCGTCGGTGTTTTTGATGACCGGCGTGCCCGCCGCGGGCAAGACCGCCCAGCAGGTAGAAGACGCCCTGCGCGCCGAGGTGGCACGCGTGGCCCGCGAGGGCGTGAGCGAGGCCGAGCTCTCGCGCGTCAAGACGCAGTGGGCGGCATCTACCATTTATGCGCGCGATTCGCTCTACAGCCAGGCCAGCGATCTGGGCAGCAACTGGGTGCAGGGCCTGCCGCTGGATGCGGACGAGCAATTGCTCAGGCTGCTGCGCGCCGTCACGCCGCAGCAGGTGCAGTCGGTGGCTGCGCGCTACTTTGGCGACGACCAGCTCACCGTGGCCACGTTGCTGCCCCAGCCGGTGGCAGCGGGCGCCAAGCGTGCCGCGCCCGCGCCTGGCGACACCAGTGGTCGGCTGCATTGAGCTAAATAAGCATATGAAAAATACTATTAAAAATATAGCTGCTCGCGCTTTATTGGTAAGCGCTGGAGCCGTTTTTTATACCCAATCTGCCTGGGCGCTGCTGCCCATCCAGCACTGGACGCAGGACAACGGCGCGCGCGTGTGGCTGGTCGAAAGCCCGGCCATCCCCATGGTGGATGTGCAGGTGGACTTTGACGCCGGCGCACGCCGTGATCCCGCGCCCCAGGCGGGCCTGGCCGCGGCGGCTGCGCTGATGGCATCCAAGGGCGTGACTGCAGGCGCGCCGGGCGAGGGCGCGCTGGACGAAAACGACCTGGGCGAGGCCTGGGCCGACCTGGGCGCCAGCTTCGAGGCCGGCGCCGAGCGCGATGGCCTGGCGTTTTCGCTGCGCTCGCTGACCGAGCCCGACCTGCTGGATCGCGCCGCCCGCCTGGCCGCGCGCCAGATGGGCCAGCCCAGTTATGCCGCCGCCGTGTGGCAGCGCGAGCGCGAGCGCTGGAGCGCCTCCATCAAAGAAGCCGACACCCGCCCCGGCACCGTGGCCAGCAAGGCTTTTGCCACCGCCGTCTATGGCGGCCACTCCTACGGCCAGCGCGCCACTGGGCAGACCCTGGCCAATATCCAGGTGGCCGATTTGCAGGCCTTTCATGCGCGTTACCTGCAGGCCTGCCGCGCGCGCGTGAGCATCGTGGGTGCCCTGTCGCGCGAGCAGGCGCAGCAACTGGTGCAGACCCTGCTGGCGCGCCTGCCCGCGCAGCAGGCTGGTGCGGCAGGCTGCGCGCCGCTGCCGCCCGTGCCCGAGGTGCCGCCGCTGGCTGCTGCGGCGCAGCAAGACGTTGCCTTCAACTCGGCCCAGGCCCATGTGCTGATGGGCCAGCCGGGCATCGTTCGCAGCGACCCGGACTTTTTGGCGCTGCTGGTGGGCAACCACATTTTGGGCGGCGGGGGCTTCACCTCGCGCCTGACCCACGAGGTGCGCGAACAGCGCGGTCTGTCCTACAGCGTGGGCAGCAGCTTCTCGCCCGGCCTGCATGCCGGCGCCTTTGTGGCGGGCCTGCAGACCCGCCCCGACCAAGCCGCGCAGGCCGTGCAGGTCACGCGCGACGTGCTGGCACGCTTTGTGGCCGACGGCCCGACCGAGGCCGAGCTGCGCGCCGCCAAGGACAACCTGATCGGCGGCTTTGCGCTGCGCATCGACAGCAACCGCAAGCTGCTGGCCAACGTGGTCAACATTGCGCGCAACGACCTGCCGCTGGACTACCTGGAGCACTGGACCGACCGCGTGCAGGCCCTCACCGTGGCCGACATCCGCGCCGCCCTGCAGCGCAAGCTGCAGCCCGAGCGCATGGTGACCGTGGTGGTGGGGGGGCAGCCATGAGCCGATCCAGCTTGCGCCTGGAAACCCTGCCCGGGGGCCGGCTGGCCCGTCCGGCCAAAAGCGTTGCAGCGGCAGAGCCCGCAGCCGGAGCAGCCAAGGCAGTCCAGACAGCCAAGGGCAGCGCCAAAAAAGACACCGCGCCCAAGGCTGCGGGCGAGGTGCGCATCATCGGCGGGCAATGGAAGCGCACCCGCCTGCCCGTGGCCAACCGACCCGGCCTGCGCCCCACGCCCGACCGCGTGCGCGAGACGCTGTTCAACTGGCTGGGCCAGGATCTGACGGGCTGGCGCTGCCTGGATGCGTTTGCGGGCACCGGCGCGCTGGGCCTGGAGGCCGCCTCGCGCGGCGCGGCCAGCGTGCTGCTGGTGGAAGGCGACGCCGCCCTGGCCGCGCAGCTGGAAACCCTGCGCCAGCGCCTGCAGGCCACGGCTGTGCGCGTGCAGCGTGGTGACGGCGTGGCCGCGCTGCGCCAGTGCGTGCCCGCCAGCACGCACCTGCTGCTGATTGACCCGCCGTTCGACGGCGATCTGTTTGCCCCGGCGCTGCAAGCCGCCGCGCGGGCCGTGGCGCCGGATGGCTTCATCTATCTGGAGGCGCCCGTGGCCTGGACGCAGGAGCAACTGTCGCCCCTGGGGCTGTCGCTGCACCGCCACCTGAAAGCGGGCGCCGTCCATGCCCACCTGCTGCAGCGCCTGCAGGCAGCGCCGGATGCGGGTACTTGATTTGCTATCGATATAGGAGCTGCAGGCGCTTGCCGCAGCGCCGCTGGAGCCTGGCCGGGCCTGACGCGGTTGCGGGCGCCATGGCAGGCATAATCCAGCCCCCTGGTGCCCGCGCCGGGCGCCACGCAGCAGCACAAAGCACCACAAGGAGACCCCCGCCATGGCGACTGTGACCGCCGTCTATCCCGGAACCTTTGACCCCATCACCCTGGGCCATGAGGGCATGGTGCGCCGCGCCGCGCAGTTGTTTGACCGCGTCATCGTGGCTGTGGCCATTGCACACCACAAAAAGACGCTGTTCAGCCTGGACGAGCGCATGGGCATGGCGCGCGAGGCGCTGCGCGACTGCCCGCAGGTGCAGGTGCAGCCATTTGACGGGCTGGTGACGGCGTTTGCCGCCGCGCACGGCGCCAGCGTGATGGTGCGGGGCCTGCGCTCGGGCACTGATTTTGACTACGAGTTTCAGCTGGCCGGCATGAACCGCGCACTGGTGCCGCAGATCGACACGGTGTTCCTCACGCCCGACAGCCACCACCAGTTCATCAGCAGCACGCTGGTGCGCGAGATATCCACGCTGGGCGGCGACGTGGGGCAGTTTGTGTCAGCCCCTGTGCTGCAGCGGCTGCAGGCCAGGGCAGCGCAGCCCTGACCTGGCGGGTGGTCCGGCGCTCAGGGCCGAACGACAATGCTGTTGCGCACGCTGCGCACATGCTTGGTGCCGCGGGCGATGTCCTCGGCGCGGTCTTTTTCGGCTTGCGACTTGGCAAAGCCTGACAGCTGCACGGTGCCGTTGAGCGTCTCCACGTTGATGGCCGTGGCCGAGACGGTTTTGTCTTCGATCATCCTGGCCTTGATGGCGGTGGTGATGCCCGCATCGTCCACATAAGAGCCCACGGTCTGCTGCTCGCGCACGACGGCGCAGCCGGTGGTGGTGACGACGGCGCTGGCGGCCAGCAAGGCGAAGGCGATGGCGCGTACGGTTGGCATGGTGTTGTCCTCTTGGTTTGGTGTTTCAGATGGCGGGGCCCTCATCCGGCGTGGCTGCGGCCCCGGAAGTGGCGGGCGTCAGTCGCGCCCGCGGCGGCTCAGCAACATTGCCAGGGTGGCCAAGGCGGCGCCCGCGGCGGCGGCCATCAGCAAAGACTTGCCTGGCTGCTCGTTCACATAGCGCGTGGTGGCATCGCCTGCCTGATGGAACTGGCGGCGCGCCCGCTCGCTGGTCTGGGCGCAGTAGTCGATGCTGCGGCTGGCCAAGTCCTGGGCCTTGTAGGCCAGATCGTCGATCAGCGGGTCTGCGCCTGCGCGCAGGCGGCGCACGCTGCTTTCGGCCATGTCCAACGTGTCATTGGCCATGCGGCGCGTGGCCTCTGCGGCGCTGGCGGCCGTGTCGGCTACGTCGCCGGCGACCTGGTGCGCGGCCTGCGCAGCTTTCTGGGTGGCAGTCTCGAGTGTCATGGGGAAAGTCCTTGGATGAATGGTGGGGCCGCAGGTGGGGCTGCAGGAGCATGAGCCCCGCTGGCGGAGACTCAGTTCTTCTTGAGCAGGCCGAACAGGAAAGTCGCCACGGCCAGAACCAGGAACACGACGAAAAGCACCTTGGCGATGCCGACGGCGCTCGCGGCGATGCCGCTGAATCCTAAGAGCGCTGCCACCAGGGCAATCACCAAAAAAACCACTGCGTAATGCAACATGACCCACTCCTTGTGTGCGGCGCAGCATGGAGCCGTGCCGTTGTGCGCTGAGCGCACAGTTGCACTGTAGGAGCAGCGCTGCCGCGCGTGCGTGGGAGGCCAGCGCGTGTTTTTGTAGGACGCCGGCTACCGATGGCGCCGGTTCAAGGGCGCCGGTTCAATGGGGCTGGTTCAATGGGGCAGCATCGCGCTGATCAGCGTGCCCTCGCCGGGGGTGGAGCTGACGTTCAGGCGCCCGCCAGCGGCTTCCACCCGGTGGCGCATGCCCAGCAGGCCGTGCGCGCCAGGGCCGATGCGCTGGGTGTCAAAGCCCTTGCCGTCGTCACGCACCTGCACCGAGACATGGTTGGGGTAGTCGTGTACCGACACCAGCACCTTGCGGGCCTGGGCGTATTTGCCGATGTTGGTCAGCGATTCTTGCACCAGCCGATAGACGGTCAGCTGTGAGGCTTCGGGCAGGCTGACCTGCTCCAGGTGGGTGTCCACCTGCAGGTTGCTGCTGCGGGCAAACTCGCGCGTCAGAATCTCCAGCGAGGCCGTCAGCCCCAGGTTGGACAGCGAGGACGGGCGCAGGTTTTCGATGATGCGGCGCTTGAGCGCGATGACGCTGTTGAGCGTTTCGGTGAGGTGCTGCACGCGCTCGGCGTTCTCAGGGGCCTGCATATCGATGCGGGGCTTGAGTCGCGCCAGATCCAGCTTGGCTGCCGTGAGCAGCGCGCCCAGTTCGTCGTGCAGCTCGCGGGCCAGGTGGGCGCGCTCGTCCTCGCGCACTTGCTGCAGGTGGTTGGCCAGCTGCGACAGCGAAGCCGTGCGCTCGCGCACCAGCTGCTCCAGCCCGTCGCGCTCGCGCGCCAGCGCCTGCTGCTGGCGCTCGTTGGCTTCATGCAGGGCGTTGGTCTGGCGCAGGTACATGTAGAACGCCAGCAGCCCGGTGACTGCCACGGCCGCGATGCCGATGCGCAACAGCATCAGCGAGTGCAGTATGTCTTGCCGGTTGCTCTCGGTTTGCTGCGTGCTGCGCGCCAGCAGGCGGCTCGCAATGGCGCGGATGGCGTCCATGTTCTCCTTGCCCACGTCGGTGGACAGCACGAACTGCCAGGCGTCGTTGTTGTTCTGGCGGCGCAGTTCCAGGCTCAGGTTCAACTCGGACAGCCTGCGCGCGACCTGCTGTGACAACTGCGCAAACTCGCCCTGGTCTTGCGGCGCATGCTGGTAGGCCTGGCGCAGCTCCTCCAGGTCGGCACCGATGGTGGTGACAGCCTGCTGGTAGGGCTGCAGATAGCGCTCGTCGCCCGTGAGCAGGTAGCCGCGCAGCCCGGTCTCGGCGTTGAGCATGTTCTGCAGCAGCTGATCGAGCGCGGCCTGCGTGGCGTGTGAGCGGGCCAGCGCCTTGATGGCTTCGTGCGAGCGCATGTGCCCCAGCTCGTTGATGCTCAACAGCAGCGCCGCAGCCAGCAGCGCCACCGGCAGACTGATGGCCACTTTGCGCAGGCGGGTCCAACTCATGTGCGGGTTACTCCGGGGGGCTGTGGGGCGGCGGGGTGGTGCATATCATCGAAGCATTCTGAACCCATGCCGGTCGCTTGAGGCGTTGCCGGAGAAAGAAGGCTCAATGATCAATATCGGCATTGTGGATGACCACGCCATAGTGCGTTCGGGACTGCGGCAGTTTCTGGGCGAGCATGTGGATTTGCGGGTGGTGGGCGAGGCCGCCAACGGCCGCGAGGCCATCGACCTGGTGCGCGCGCACGAGGTGGATGTGCTGGTGATGGACTTGTCCATGCCCGGGCACAGCGGACTGGATGCCCTGGCCATGCTGCGCGCCAAGGCGCCGGACATGGGCATCCTGATCCTGAGCGGCTACCCCGAGGAGCATTACGCGATCAACCTGATTCGCCAGGGTGCAAGCGGCTACCTGAACAAGGAGTGCGAGCCGCGCGAGATCGTCGAGGCGATTCGCACCATCGCAATGGGGCGTCGCTACCTGACGCCGGCCGTCGCCGACCTGCTGGCCCAGCAGCTCAACCGCAAGGAGGGCGCAGCGCCGCACGAGCAGCTGTCCGAGCGTGAGTTCCAGGTGTTTCTCAAGCTGGCGCGGGGCGGGACGGCGGGCGATATCGCCAAGTCCCTGTCGCTCTCGGTGAAGACCGTGAGCACCTACCGCACCCGGCTCATGGAGAAAATGGGGCTTTCGTCCAACAGCGACCTGACGTATTACGCGCTCAAGAACAGACTCATCGACTGAGCCTGCCGCAGCTTGCGTCAGGTGGTGAAGGTCAGCCAGCCGGCAGCTGGCCGGGGTGGGCGCTCTGGGTGCTGCGCTGTATGCAGTAGTCCACCAGTGCGTCTATTTCATTGGATTTGTCAAAAACAGCATCCACGCCCAGCTGGGCGCAACGCATGCGCACGTCGGGCGTGGCGTAGTTGCTCAGCACCACGATCTTCTGGTCGCTCAGGCGGTCGCGGCAGGCGGCCAGAACGCCCAGGCCGCTGCCCTGTCGCAAAAACAGATCCACGATGGCCAAGTCCCACTGCGAGGGATGGGCGGTAAGCCATTGCTTGCCTTCATCCTCTGTCTCCGCCACCCCGACCGCCTCGACCTCGGCCAGCTCCTCCAGGGTTCCGATCAGGTTCTCGCGGATGGTGGCGTTGTCTTCGACAATGTAGGTGCGTAGTTTCACGGGGCATTCCTGTTCGGGCAGACGCCCAGCATGGGCCATGCGCCACTGTAGGCGCGTGGGTGCGCTGCGCGTGCCAGTGGCTGCGTGCACCAGGCGTAGGCGTATTCCTACCCGCCGCTGTCTTGGTGGGCGCCGCAGACGGGGCAGGCCGGATCGCGCTGCATGCGCACCTCGGTCCATTGCATGTCGCGGCCGTCGAGCATCAGCAGGCGCCCGGCCAGAGAGGTGCCAACCCCGGCAATCAGCTTGAGCGCCTCGGCCGCCTGCATGGTGCCGATGATGCCCACCATGGGGGCAAACACGCCCATGGTCGAGCACTGCACTTCGTCAAACTGCGCCGTGGGCGAGAACAGGCAGGCGTAGCAGGGGGAGTCGTCCTGGCGCGGGTCGTACACCGATATTTGCCCGTCAAACCGTATGGCGGCGCCCGCCACCAGCGGTTTGCGCTGCGCCACGCATGCGGCATTGATGGCCTGGCGCGTGCGGTAGTTGTCTGTGCAGTCCAGCACCACGTCTGCCTGGGCCACCAGAGCGTCCAGCGCAGCCGCATCCATACGCTGGCGCAGCGCCCGCACGGTGACCAGCGGGTTGATGGCCCGCACCGCCTGCGCCGCAGATTCGACCTTGGGCTGGCCCACGCGTTCGCTGGTGTGGGCAATCTGGCGCTGCAGGTTGGTCAGATCCACCACATCGTCGTCCACCAGGGTCAGTGTGCCGACACCTGCCGATCCCAGAAACAATGCCGCTGGCGAGCCCAGGCCGCCGGCGCCCACGATCAGCACATGCGCGGCAAGGATGCGCTCCTGCCCCTCGATGCCGATTTCGTCGAGCAGGATGTGGCGCGAGTAGCGCAAAAGTTGATCGTCGTTCATGGGCGGTGCCGGGGCGTGAAAAAGGCCGGGCTCTGCGGGAGAGGCCCGACCTTGGTAGGGGTTGACGCAGGGGCTTGCGTCAGTTTTCTTTCTTTTCTTCCTTGCGCTCGGTCAGCGTCTTGCTGACCAGCACCGTGCGGCCCTTGAGCTGGTTCAGGGCCTGGGCCAACTGGAAGTCCTTGTCCGAGCCGAACTCGGGCAGCTTGCGCTCGGCCAGGGGCTTTTTCGCTTCTTCTTCCAGGCGCTTGCGGGCTTGCTCGCGCGCCTTCTCGCGCGCGGCATCCTGAACCTCCTCACCCTGACCGCTGGTCAGGTGCTTTTCCAGATCCGACTCGCGCATGCGCAGCGACGCGAAGAGGTCGCCTTCGGCGGTTTCGTCCAGCATGACGTCAGGCACGATGCCCTTGGCCTGGATGGATTTGCCGCTGGGCGTGTAGTAGCGCGCGGTGGTCAACTTGATGCCGGTGTCGGGCCCCAGCGGGCGCACCGTCTGCACCGAGCCCTTGCCGAACGTCTGACTGCCCATGATGGTGGCGCGTTTGTGGTCTTGCAGTGCGCCGGCCACGATCTCGCTGGCCGAGGCCGAGCCCTCGTTGACCAGCACCACCAGCGGCACCGTCTTGATGGCCGCCGGCAGGCGCCTGAGCGGGTCGCCGCTGCCGCGGCGCACATAAAACTCGGGCGAGGCTTTGAATACAGCCTGACTCTCGGCCAGCTGGCCGTTGGTGGACACCACGGTCACGTCGGGCGGCAAAAAGGCGGCAGAAATCGCCACGGCGGCATCCAGCAGACCGCCTGGGTCGTTGCGCAGATCCAGCACCAGGCCCTTGAGGCCGGGGTCTTGCTTGTACACCTCTTCGACCTTGCGCACGAAGTCGTCCACCGTGCGCTCCTGGAACTGCGACAGGCGGATCCAGGCGTAGCCGGGTTCGACCACCTTGCCCTTGACGGAGTGGGTCTTGATCTCCTCGCGTGTGATGGTTACCGGAAAGCTGCGGCTTTCGTCCTTGCGCAGGATGGTCAGCGTCACCTGGGTGTTGGGCTCGCCGCGCATGCGCTTGACGGCATCGTTGAGCGTCAGGCCCTTGACGGCCGTGTTGTCGATCTTCGTGATCAGGTCGTTGGTCTTCAGGCCAGCGCGATCGGCGGGAGAGCCCTCGATGGGCGACACGATCTTGATCAGGCCGTCTTCCTGGGTGATCTCGATGCCCACGCCCACGAAGCGACCGGTGGTGCCTTCGCGAAATTCCTTGAAGGACTTCTTGTCGAAATACTGCGAGTGCGGATCCAGGCTGGAGACCATGCCCGATATGGCGTCGGTGATGAGTTTTTTGTCATCGACCGGCTCCACGTAGTCTGTCTTGATCAGCCCGAACACTGCGGACAGCTGCTGAATCTCCTCAAGCGGCAGCGGGGAGATCGCAACGCGCGCCACGGTCTGCAGCGACACCGTGGTGAGCGCTCCGGCCACCACGCCGACCGATATCCATCCTGCGATTTTGAGTTTGTGGCCCATAGAGAACACCTTTGCCGATTCAATATACACCTTGGAAACCTGCGCCTGCGGGCAGTTCCCGAGCATGCGCTTATTTTTTGAGCGCCCGCGGGCCTGGCACGGGAGATCAGGCCCTGCCCTGCGATGCCACGGCAGCGGCGGCCTTGGCGGCTGCTTCGGCATCGCCCAGGTAATAGTTGCGGATGGGCTTCAGGTTTGCGTCCAGCTCATACACCAGCGGAATGCCGTTGGGAATGTTCAGGTTCACGATGTCCTGGTCGGACACGTTGTCCAGATACTTCACCAGCGCCCGAATGGAATTGCCGTGCGCGGCGACGACGATGCGCTTGCCGCTGCGGATGGAGGGCGCGATGGCCTCGTTCCAGAATGGGATCACGCGCGCCACCGTGTCCTTCAGGCATTCGGTCAGCGGAATCTGCCCGGGCTGCAAGGCGGCATAGCGGCGGTCGCTGCGCTCGCTGCGCGGGTCGGTGGCTTCCAGCGCTGGCGGGGGGGTGTCGTAGCTGCGGCGCCAGATCAGCACCTGCTCGTCGCCGTATTGCTTGGCCATGTCGGCCTTGTTCAGGCCTTGCAAGCCGCCGTAGTGGCGCTCGTTCAGGCGCCAGTCCTTGACCACGGGCAGCCAGGTGCAGTCCATCTCGTCGAGCGCATACCACAGCGTGTGGATGGCGCGCTTGAGCACGCTGGTGTAGGCCAGGTCAAATTCGTAGCCCTCGGCCTTGAGCAGCTTGCCGGCCGACATGGCCTGCGAGACGCCGGTGGGAGTCAGATCGACATCGGTCCAGCCGGTGAAGCGGTTTTCCAGGTTCCAGGTGGATTCGCCGTGGCGGATCAGAACGAGTTTGTGCATGGTGCCCCAGGGAATTCAGGTCAAAACCCGGCATTCTAGAATCGCACCGTTTGCATTCCCCAAGGATTCCCGTGAATTTCATCCTCGACAACTGGTATTTGATTTTCCTGGCGCTGGCCTCGGGCGCCATGCTGGCGCTGCCCGCGCTGACGGGTGCGGGCGCGGGCGCCCTCAGCACCGTGCAGGCCGTGCAGCTGATCAACCGCGAAAAAGCCGTGGTCATCGATGTCTGCGAGCCCGATGAATTTGCCGCGGGCCATGTGGGCGGCGCCAAAAACATTCCTCTGGGACAGTTGCAGGAGCGCCTGCCACAGGTAGCCAAGAACAAGGCCGTGCCGATCATTCTGGTGTGCGCCAAGGGAGCGCGCGCCGCGCGCGCCGCGGGTATCGCCAAGGGCCTGGGCTACGACAAGGCGCAGCCGCTGGCCGGCGGCCTGAGCGCATGGCGCGAGGCCAGCCTGCCGGTTGAAAAAGCCTGATGCGCCCGCATCTTCAAGGGCATTGTTTTTTCTGCAGAAAGGCTGTCGTTCCATGCAAACCGTGAAGATGTACACCACCGCCGTGTGCCCCTACTGCGTTCGCGCCAAGCAGTTGCTCAAATCCAAGGGGGTGGAGCACATCGAGGAGATCCGCGTGGACACCGACCCCGCCGCGCGCCAGCACATGATGGAGACCACCGGCCGGCGCACCGTGCCGCAGATTTTCATTGGCGAGACCCATGTGGGCGGGCATGACGATCTGGTGGCGCTGGATGGCCGCGGTGGCCTGATGCCACTGCTGGGCGCTTGAACTTTAGCCCCGTGGGCGCGTTGCATAATGCGCCCGAGTCGCCCGCTGCGGGAGCCTTTCCCGGGCGGGCTTTGTTTTGACTGAAAGACCGAGACCACCATGTCCACCGAAGCAACTCCCGTGTTCCAGATCCAGCGCGTGTACCTCAAGGACCTGTCGCTTGAGCAGCCCAATTCACCCGCCATCTTGCTGGAGCAGGAGCAGCCCAGCGTGGACATTCAGCTGGGCGTGGAGGCGACGCCCGTTGCCGAGGGCATCTTCGAGGTGGCTGTGTCGGCCACCGTGCAGACCAAGATCAAGGACAAGACCGTGTTTCTGGTCGAAGCCAAGCAGGCCGGCATCTTCGAGATCCGCAACATCCCCGAAGAGCAGATGGGCGCCATCATCGGCATTGCCTGCCCCCAGATCATCTACCCCTACCTGCGCGGCAACGTGGCCGACACCGTGACGCGCGCGGGCTTCCCGCCGGTGCACCTGGCCGAGATCAACTTCCAGGCCATGTACGAGCAACAGCAAGCCGCCGCGGCCGAAGCCGGCAACGGCCAGGTGCAGTAATCGCCCCTTGTCTGGGCATTGTCCTGTGTTAGAGGGCGTTTCAGGCTTCTAGCCCAGGATGGATAAGCGCTGGCAGCTATGAAAATAGTAGTTCTTGGCGCCGGCGCCTGGGGTACGGCGCTGGCCATGAGCAGCGCTGCACACGCAGGCGCCCACAGCGTCATGCTGTGGGCCCGCGACGCGCAGCAGGCCCAGGCCATGCAGGCGGTGCGGCACAACCACCGTTACCTTGCCGGCCTCACTTTTCCTGCAACGCTGCAGGTGGTGTCGGGTGACGCGCAGGCGCTGGCGGCGCAGGCCGACCTGGTCATCATCGCCACGCCCATGGCGGCGCTGCGGGGCATGCTGACGCTGCTGGCCGAAAGCCGCGCGCCCGTCGCCTGGCTGTGCAAGGGCTTCGAGGCAGACACCGGCCTGCTGGGCCACGAGATCAGCGCCGAGGTGGCCCCCCGGCTGGCCTGCGGCGTCTTCAGCGGCCCCAGCTTTGCGCAGGAAGTAGCCAGCGGCCAGCCGGCCGCCATGGTGGCCGCAAGCGCCCACGCCGCAGTGCGCGAGGCGCTGGTGGCGGCGTTTCACGGCCCTTCGCTGCGCGTGTACGCCAGTGAGGACGTGGTGGGCGTAGAGGTGGGCGGCGCGGTCAAGAACGTGCTGGCCATTGCCACGGGGCTGTGCGACGGCCTGCAGCTGGGGCTGAACGCACGCGCTGCCCTGATCACGCGCGGCCTGGCCGAAATGACGCGCCTTGGCCTGGCCCTGGGCGCGCGCGCCGACACCTTCATGGGGCTGTCGGGCCTGGGCGACTTGGTGCTGACTGCCACCGGGGCGCTGTCGCGCAACCGCCGCGTGGGGTTGCTACTGGCCGAGGGCAAGACGCTGCAGCAGGCCGTCGAGTCCCTGGGCCATGTGGCCGAGGGCGTGTACAGCGCGCGCACCGTGGTGCAGCGCGCGCGCGCCCTGGGGGTGGAGATGCCGATTGCCGAATGCGTGCTGGCGCTGCTCGATGGCGAGCTGCGCGCCGCCGACGCGGTGGCGCGGCTCATGGAGCGCGAGCCCCGCGTAGAGGGCGCCTGATCGCGGGGCGGCCCCGCGGGGCGCGCCGCGCGCGCTAGCTGTTTTTGCGCCCCCGCAGCAGCGCCTGGTAGGCGCTGCGCGTGGCCGGGTCCACCGCTGCCAGCACCTGGGCGTGGGATGTCTGGTGCCGCGCCAGCAGGCGGGCCGATGCCACGGGCAGCGATTTGCAAAACCAGTGGCAGGTGTGCTGCATCAGGAATAGCTCGGCCGACAGGGTGTAGGCCTGGTCACGGGTGGACCGTCCCGCTTCGTTGCGCACGGCGCGCGCTATGCCCTGGGCATGCAGCTGCAGCGCCTGGCGCATGTCGAATGTGGCCTGCGGCAGCCATTGGTCCGCCAGCGGGAGCGCCAGGGGCAGCGTGCTGACGCGGGCCTGGGCGGGCTGCACGCGGGCAAAGTCCGCCGCAAACTGGGTGAATTGCTCGCTCAGCTGCCGCTCGGTGGTGCGCAGCAAATTCCAGATGTGCTCGCGCCGTTCGGGGTCGCTCTCACCCAGGGCGCGCAGGTAGCCCTCGGTCAGGTTTTCCATCAGTTTTTCGATCTGGTAGTGCCCCAGGTGGCTGGCCAGCAGCGCAATGCGCCGACGCTGCTGTTTGGCATTCAGCAGGTACAGGCCGATGGCGATCAGCGCGCCCAGCAGAAAAACGTCCATGAAGCTTCAGACTTCCAGGTTGTCAATCAGCCGGGTCTTGCCCAGGCGCGCGGCGCCCAGCACCACCAGCGCATCGCCCGCAGCTCCCGTCTGTGGCGGCTGCAGGTCGCCCCGGCGGCGCACGGTCAGGTAGTCGGGCTGCCAGCCGCGTGCGGCCAGCGCCTGCTGCGCGCGCTGCTCCAGCGCGGGCAACTGGGCAGGCAGATCAGGCCCGGCAGCCACGGCTTCATGCGCCAGGGCGCGCAGCGCCAACGATAGCTGCACCGCCTCGGCGCGCTCGGCCTCGCTCAGGTAGCCGTTGCGCGAGCTCAGCGCCAGGCCGTCGGGCGCGCGCGCGGTATCGCCCGCCACCACCTCCACCGGCAGCGCAAACTGCTGCACCATGCGGCGAATCACCATCAGCTGCTGGTAGTCCTTTTTGCCAAAGACCGCCGTGCCGCCGCCGCTGGCGAAGAACACGGCAGAAAACAGCTTCATGACCACGGTGCACACGCCAGCGAAGAAGCCGGGGCGGAAATGCCCTTCCAGCATGTCGGCCAGTTGCGGGTCGGGCTGCAGCCTGAAGGTCTGCGGTTCGGGATAAAGGTCGGCCTCGCGCGGCGCAAAGACGATGTCGCAGCCCGCGGCCTGCAGACGGGCGCAGTCGGCGTCCCATGTGCGTGGGTAGCTATCAAAATCTTCGTGCGGCAGAAACTGCAGGCGGTTCACGAAGATGCTGCTGACCAGCGTATCGCCCAGCGGGCGGGCCTGATGCACCAGGGCGATATGGCCGTCGTGCAGGTTGCCCATGGTGGGCACAAAGGCGGGGCGGCCAGGGCGCTTGGCCAGGGCGGCGCGCAGTTCGGGAATGGTGCGAACGATTTGCATCGGGGTATCAAAAACAATAGCTGCCAGCGCTTGCCAGATGGGCGCTAGAGGCTGAAAAAAGTAAAAACCTCAGGTGCCGACGCTGCGTTACCAGGCGTGCTGGGCGTTGTCGGGGAAGCTGCCGTTTTTTACGGCCTGCACGTAGGCCTCGATGGCGCCGCGCACGCTGCCCGCGCCTTGCATGAAGTCGCGCACAAACTTCGGGTTCTTGCCCAGGTTGATGCCCAGCATGTCGTGCATCACCAGCACCTGGCCGGCTGTGCCGCTGCCCGCGCCAATGCCGATGGTGTGGCAGCGCGGCAGTGCCTGGGTGAGGTCGCTGGCCAGCACGGCGGGCACCATCTCCAGCACCAGCATGGCGGCGCCGGCGTCCTGCAGCTCCAGGGCGTGGCGGCGCAGTTGCTGCGCGGCCTGGTCGCCCTTGCCCTGCACGCGGTAGCCGCCCAGGGCGTGCACGGTTTGCGGCGTCAGGCCCAGGTGCGCGCACACGGGGATGCCGCGCTCGACCAGAAACTGCACCGTGGGCGCCGTCCAGCCGCCGCCCTCCAGCTTGACCATGTGCGCGCCGGCCTGCATCAGCCGGCTGGCGCTGCGCAAGGCTTGTTCGCGCGATTCGTGGTAGCTGGCAAACGGCAGGTCGGCCACCACCCAGGCCGTGCCCTGCACGCGCTGCAGGCCGCGCACCACGCTTTCGGTGTGGTAGGCCATGGTGTCCAGTGCAACGCCCACGGTGCTGGGCAGGCCCTGGCAGACCATGCCCAGCGAGTCGCCCACCAGGATGCATTCCACGCCCGCGGCGTCGGCCACGGCGGCAAAGGTGGCGTCGTAGGCCGTCAGCATGGTGATCTTCTCGCCGGCTTCGCGCATCTGCGCCAGGCGCGGCAGGCTCACGGGGCGGCGCTGGGGCAGGGGCGATGCGGGCGGCAGGGTGCCATAGGGCGTGCCGGCGGCGGCTGCAGAGGTGTCGGTCATGGCGCTCTTGGTAGTGGCATTGCAAAAGTCCGGCGAGTCTATGCGATCGATGCGGCTATGCTCGCCCCATGACAACGAGAGAAGACTTGTTCGGCGCCGACGCGCTGGCGGCCCTGGCCCGTGCCGACGTGGCCCGCGCCCTGGCGGAAGACGTGGGCAGCGGCGACCTGACCGCCGCCCTGATTGACCCCGCGCGCCGCGCCCACGCCCGGGTGCTGGTGCGCGAGCCGGCCGTGCTGTGCGGCCAGCCCTGGGCCGAGGCCGCGCTGCGCGCCCTGGACCCCACGGTGCAGATCACCTGGCATGTGGCCGAAGGCGCGCGCTGCGCCGCCGACCAGGTGGTGCTGGAGATCGAAGGCCAGGCCCGCGCGCTGCTAAGCGCCGAGCGCACCGCGCTCAACTTCCTGCAACTGCTGAGCGCCGTGGCCACCAAGACCCGTACCTATGTGGATGCGGTGGCCGGCACCCGCGCGCAGATCGTGGACACCCGCAAGACCCTGCCCGGCCTGCGCCTGGCGCAAAAGTACGCGGTGCGCACGGGCGGCGGCACCAACCACCGCATCGGCCTGCACGACGCGGTGCTGATCAAAGAAAACCACATCGCCGCGGCCGGCGGCGTGACGGCCGTGCTGCGCGCGGCGCAGGCCGTGGCCGCGCAGGCCGCGTTCATCGAGATCGAGGTGGAAACGCTGGCGCAACTGACCGAGGCGCTGGACGCCGGCGCCAAGATGGTGCTGCTGGACAACATGCCGCTGCCCATGCTGCGCGATGCCGTGCGCATCAACGCGGCGCACGCGGGTGGCGGCGCCGTGCTGGAAATCTCGGGCGGCGTCACCCTGGAGGGGCTGCGCACCCTGGCAGAAACGGGTGTGGACCGCATCTCGATTGGCACCCTGACCAAGGATGTGCAGGCGACGGACTTTTCCATGCGCCTGCAAGAGATCGCCTGAGGAGGCCGCGATGACCACGATACCCATCAAAGACGTGGAGTACGAGCAGCCCGTCGCGGGCGCCGATGGCGTGGTGTGCTCCACCCGCCATGCCTGGGCGCGCGTGCCGCCCGAGCCCTCGCCCGCCGAGCGCGCGGCGCTCAAGGACCAGATCCGCCGCCTGCTCAAGGAAAAGAACGCGGTGATGGTGTCGCACTACTACGTGCACCCCGATTTGCAGGATCTGGCCGAAGAAACTGGCGGCATCGTCAGCGACAGCCTGGAGATGGCCCGCTTTGGCCGCGACCACCCGGCGCGGACACTGGTGGTGAGCGGCGTGCGCTTCATGGGCGAGACGGCGAAGATTCTGAGCCCGGACAAAACCGTGCTCATGCCCGACCTGGACGCCACCTGCTCGCTGGACCTGGGCTGCCCGATCGACGAGTTCAGCGCGTTTTGCGACGCGCACCCCGACCGCACCGTGGTGGTCTATGCCAACACCAGCGCCGCCGTGAAGGCGCGTGCCGACTGGCTGGTGACCAGCAGCTGCGCGCTGGACATCGTGCGCGCGCTCAAGGACGCGGGCCACAAAATCCTGTGGGCGCCCGACCGCCACCTGGGCGACTACATCCGCCGCGAAACCGGCGCCGACATGGTGCTGTGGAACGGCGCCTGCATCGTGCATGACGAGTTCAAGGCCTTTGAGCTGGAAGCCCTGAAAAAAGAGCACCCCAACGCCAAGGTGCTGGTGCACCCCGAAAGCCCGGCCGACGTGATCGCGCTGGCCGATGCCGTGGGCTCCACCAGCGCCATACTGAAGGCGGCGCGGACGCTGGATGCGCGTGAGTTCATCGTCGCCACCGACAACGGCATGATGCACAAGCTGCGCAGCCTCAACCCGGACAAAGTCTTCTACGAGGCTCCCACCGCCGGCAACAGCGCTACCTGCAAAAGCTGCGCCCACTGTCCGTGGATGGCCATGAACGGCCTGGCCGGCGTGGCCCATGCGCTGCAGACCGGCGCAGGGGCCATCACGGTGGACCCTGCGCTGATTCCGCGCGCGCGCCAGCCCATCGACCGCATGCTGGCCTTCACGGCAGCTCTTCACAGCGGGCAGCCCGCGGGCGCACTGGTGCCGCATATCGGCGCGGCTTGATGCTTTTGTTTTGATAGCTGCTGGCGCACGTCTTTTCTGCGCTGCGCCCTGATTTCATGCTTACCCCGTCGCTGATCGATTTTGCCGACCCGCGCGACGCCGCCGCGCCGCGCCTGCGGCACGCCTTTGCCGCGCCGCGCCAGGTGCTGGCCGCCCGGCGGCTGGACGAAGTGCGCGGCGTGCTCGATGCGGTGCACGCTGCCGCCGCCGCTGGCCGCTGGTGCGTGGGCTGGCTGCGCTACGAGGCCGCGCCCGCGTTCGACCCGGCGCTGGTCGTGCGGGCCGACGCGCAGGAGGAGGGCGCGCCCGCGCTTGCGTGGTTTGCGGTGCATGACGAGCCGGCGCCCTGGCCCGCCGAGCCAGCGGGCGGCGCGGCGCACATCGACTGGGAGCAGGCCCTGCCGCGTGCAGCGTTCGATGCTGCGCTGGCGCAGATCCAGCAGGGCATTGCCGCGGGCCGCTACTACCAGGTCAACTACACCGCGCCGCTGGTGGGCACTTGGCTAGGCACCCGGCAGGGCGATGCTCGGGCGCTGTTTGCGGCGCTGCAGCGCGCCCAGCCCGGCGGCTATGCGGCGCACATCGACGATGGCGCCGGCACGCAGGTGCTGTCCGTCTCGCCCGAGCTGTTCTTTGACTGGCATGCGGCTCCGGGCGGCGTGGGCGACATACTCACCCGCCCCATGAAGGGCACCGCCCCACGCGGCGACACGCCCGGGCAAGACGCCGCCCTGGCCGCCGCGCTGCGCGCCAGCCCCAAAGAGCGTGCCGAGAACGTGATGATCGTAGACCTGCTGCGCAACGACCTGTCGCGCATCGCCCAGCCGCACAGCGTGCGCGTGCCCCGCCTGTTCCATACCGAGCCGCTGCCCACCGTCTGGCAGATGACGTCCGATGTGGTGGCGCGCACCCGCGCGGGCACGCGGCTGGCGGATGTGTTTGGCGCGCTGTTTCCGTGCGGCTCGGTCACCGGCGCGCCCAAGGTGGAGGCCATGCGCGCCATTGCCGCGCTTGAAGCGGCCCCGCGCGGCGTGTACTGCGGCGCCGTGGGCGTGGTGCGCCCCGACGCGGCGGGCGGGCCGGGCGCGATTGCCGCCACCTTCAACGTGCCCATTCGCACCGTGGAGCTGCACCCGGGCCAGGCCCGCTGCGGCATTGGCAGCGGCATCACGTCGGGCGCCACCGCAGAGGCCGAGTGGAACGAATGGCGCCACAAGCGCGTCTTTGTCGATCGCGCCAGCCAGCCCTTTGACCTGCTGGAAACCCTGGCGCTGGTCGATGGCCAGTTGCGCCACCTGGCCGACCACCTGGCCCGGCTGCAGGGCGCGGCCGCGCACTTCAATGTGCCGTTTGACGCCGCTGCCGTGCAGGCCAGCCTGCAGGCGCTGGCGGGCAGCCACCCCACGGGGGCCTGGCGCGTGCGCCTGCTGCTGGACGGGCGCGGCCAGCCGCGCGCCGAAGCCTTTGCCCTGCAGCCCACGCCCCAGCCGGTGCGCCTGCAGCTGGCCGATCGCCCGCTGGCGCAGGCACACAGCGAATTCGTGCGCTACAAGACCACGCGCCGCGCGCACTACGCGGCGTTTGCGCCCAACGCGCCCGGCGTGTTTGACACGGTGCTCTACAACGAAGCGGGCGAGATCACCGAAACCACCTTCGGCAACATCGCGCTGCTGCTGGACGGCCGCTGGGTCACGCCGCCGCTGGCCTGCGGCCTGCTGCCCGGCGTGGGCCGCGCCGTGGCGCTGCGCGAGGGCCGCCTGACCGAGGCCGTGGTGCGGCTGCAAGACCTGCCGCGGGTGCAGGGCCTGGCGTTTGTCAACAGCCTGCGGGGGTGGCTGACGGCTCGATGGGCGTCATGACTGCTGAAGCTGTGGGCTCCTGCCCTTGCCAATCAAAAGCGCGCAGCAATCAATGCCAGTCTTTCATCATCCAGTCATTGCCGCGAAAGCGGCAACCCAGTGTCCCTCCAGAAGGCCACAGAAAGCAGCCGTACCGGCTTTTTTGCAACAAAATGGAACTATTTCCACCAGTCTATGCGCTGGCGCTGTGGCTGCGGAGCCTTGACGGCTTGCTGCCTTGATCTGCGCCGCGCGGCATTCTTGAGCGCATGAGTCGATCTCTTCTTCACGCTTCGTTGCCGGCCCGACATCACTAGGCGGGCTTTTTGGGGGGCGCAGTTCTGGTATTGCTGGTGTTTGCCGCTTACTGGGCCCAGTTGCTGGGTGACCACCAGGCGCGTCTGCAAGCGGCAGACAGTGATGCCCGCACGCGCGCAGTGCAGTTGTCAGCCAATGCGCAAGCCCATGTCAGCTCGCTGGTGGCCGGCCTGGAATACGTGGCCAAGACGCTGGCATCCACCTACGAGAGCGACCCCAAAGGCGCCTTTGTGCTGGCCGAGCGCACCGCGCGCAAGACCTTTGCGCACGACAGCATCACCCAGATCGGGGTGGCGGATGCGGAGGGGCGCATCGTGTATTCCAGCCTGGGCAAGCAGCCTGAAGGCGTGTCGGTGGCCGACCGCGAGTATTTCCGTGTGCAAGCACAGGGCGGGCAGCCGCGGCTTTTCATCAGCCGGCCGCTGGTGGGCCGGGTGTCGGGGCAGTGGCTCGTGCAACTGTCCTACCCCATCATGCGGCAGGGCCGCTTTGCTGGCGTGCTGGCGCTGTCGGTGGCGCCCAGCCACTTCTCTCAGGGCTTTCACGACCTGTTTGGCAATGGCAGTGACGTGGCCATTCTGGTGCGTGACGACGGCAGCTACCTGACCATCTCGCATCCGCAGTTTGACGTGCTGGGCAAGTCGGTGCCGCAAGACCGGGGCTTCATCACTTCGCCCCAGGCGATGCACGGCGAGTACCGCGCCACCAACCCGATGGACGGGGTGGATCGCTATTACGCCTGGAGGCGGCTCAAGGCATACCCGCTGGTGGTCATCGTCGGGCTGGATCGCGATCGCGCCCTGGCGGCCGCGCGCAGTGCCAATCAGCAAAGCCTTTGGCGCAGCGGGGTGGGCAGCGCCGTCATCCTGGCGGCTTTGCTGGGCTTTGCGCTGCTGTTTCGGCGTACGCAACAAGACCGCGCGTTGCTTCAGGAAAACCGCCAGCGCTATCTGCTGGCGCTGGAGGGCGGCGCGCTGGGCGTGTGGGACTGGAGCCTGGCCAGTCAGCGCTTCAGCGTGGACCAGCATCTGGCCGGGGTGCTGGGCATGGCCCCTGACGGCATACAGCACAGCATCGAGGGTCTTCAGCCCCTGGTGCACCCCGACGACTGGCCCGCACTGCAAAGCCTGCGCGAGCAAATACGTCGCGGGCAGATCGACAGCTTTGCCCGCGAGCTGCGCATGCGCCACCAAAGTGGCCAGTGGCGCTGGCTGGACGTGCGCGGCAAGGTCAGCCAGCGCAACGCGGACGGACTGGCAGCGCGGGTGTTTGGCACCTTTTCTGACGTGACCGCCCGACGCGACGCCGAGGCCGCGCAGGCCGAACTGCAGGCGCGCCTGGCCAAACTGGTGGCGGCGGTGCCGGGCGCGGTGTATCAGTTTCGCCTCTGCTCCGACGGGCGCATCAGCTTTCCGTTTCTCAGCCCGGGCGTCATCAACGTGTATGGCGTCACGGCCGAGCAAGCCATGCAGGGTGACGCGCAACAACTGCTGCAGAATTTGCACCCTGAGGATCTGCAGCGCGTCAAGGAGGCCACGGCGGTGTCCGCGCGCGACCTCACGCCCTGGGAATGCGAATACCGCTACCTGCATGCCAATGGCGAGGTGCGCTGGCTGGCGGGCTATTCCCAGCCCGAGCGCGAGCCCGACGGCTGCACGCTGTGGCATGGCTATGTCCACGACATCACCGAGCAGCGCGCCACCCATGAGGCCCTGCGCCGCAGCGAAGAGCGCCTGCGCCTCACAACCGCCGCGGTGCGCGACGGCCTGTGGGAATACGACACCGCCAGCGGCTGCATCGAGTTTGATGCCCGCAGCCATGAGATCCTGGGCCATGCCGGCCGCGCCAACAGCATGGACTTTGCCGACTGGTGCCACACCATCCACCCCAACGACCGCCCGCAGGTGCTGGCCCAGATGCACCAGCAGGTTCAGGCGGGCGAGCCCTTTGCCCTGGAGCTGCGCCTGCGCACTGCCAGCGGCGACTGGTGCTGGGTGGAGCTGCGCGGCCAGGCGGCGCCCCTGCAGGACGGTGATGGCGAGCGCGTCATCGGCACCCTGACCGACATCACCCAGCGCCGCGCCGATGAGCACCTGCGCCGCGCCCTGCTGGACAACGCGGGCGCAGCCCTGGTGGTCACCGGCAACGACCGCGTCGTTCGGCTGGCCAACCAGCGCGCCGTTGAAGTCTTCGCGCCTGAAGGGCAGACCCTGGTGGGTGCCAGCATGCGCGTGCTGTACCTGGATGGGGCCGACTTTGACCACGCAGCCCGGCATTACTCTGAGATGCGCGAATATGGCAGCACCTGGGGCGAATACCTGTTGCGCACGGCCGAGGGCGAGCAGCGCTGGTTTGCCCTGAGGGGCACGCTGTTCGACCCGGACCAACCCGAGGGGCAGATCATCTGGACCCTGGTGGACACCACCGACCGCAAGCTGGCAGAGCAGGCGCTGACCAAGGCGCGTGCCCACCTGTTGGCAGTCATTGAACATGTGCCCGGCGGCGTGCTGGTGCACAACCTGGCCGGTGTGGTGGAAGTGGCCAACGAAGAAGCCTGCCAGCTGCTGGGGCTGCGCTCGCCGGCCGGCGCGCTGGTGGGGCTGGATGCCCAGGCACTGCAAAGCTTGATGCCGCCCGAAGTCCTCGGTCACTGGCAGGCGGCCCAGCAGGGTGCCCAGGTGGCAGAGTTGCGCGACGGCCGCACCCTCAAGTTCGAGCAGATACCCATGCGCAGTGCCGGCCAGGTCATCGGCCAGCTGTGGATCGTGCGCGACATTACCGAGCGCCGCCGCCACGAGCAGACCCTTCAGCACCTGGCCACAACCGACGCCCTGACCGGCCTGGCCAACCGGCGCGCCTTCATGGCGCGGCTGGAAGCCGAGCTGGAGCAAGTGGCTGAGGGCGGTGCGCCGGGCATGGTCGTCATGCTGGACCTGGACCATTTCAAGCGCATCAACGACACCTACGGCCACGCCGCCGGCGACCGCGTGCTGGTGCGCCTGGCGCAGATACTGCGCGGCCAGGGCTTGCGCCAGAGCGACCTGCCCGGGCGCCTGGGGGGCGAGGAATTTGCAGTGCTGCTGCCGGGCACCACGCCGGCCAATGCGCTGGCCGTGGCCGAGCGTCTGCGCCTGGCGCTGGAGCAAAGCGGCATTGACTCGGGCGAAGGTCACATCATCCGCGTCACCCTCAGCGCCGGCCTGGCACCGCTGGCTGGCGACGCCGAGCACAGTCTGGCCCTGGCCGACGCTGCGCTGTACGAAGCCAAAAACACTGGCCGCAACCGCGTGGTGCTGGCCGGCGTGCCCTCACCGGCCACCGCCTGAAGGACACCCATGACGCCCGAGACCCTGTCGGGCCCCCTGTACCGCCTGATCGAGCAGACCCATGACTATGTGCTGGATGAACTGGCTGAGGGGCTGACCTTGGCGCGATCGGGCTTTCGCACGGTGCATCGATATCCCGAGCGCGTCATCAAGGAGGCGATCACCAATGCCGTGATTCACCGCGACTACCGGCTCAATCGCGACATTCAGATCCGTATCTTCGACAACCGGCTCGAAGTGCTGAGTCCGGGGCTCCTGCCAGGCCGCATCACCGCCGCCACGATTCACAAGGCCGAATCGTTCGCCCGCAATCCCTTGCTGGCCAGCAATCTGCGGGAGTTTCCGGAGCCTCCAAATGTGGATGCCGGCGAAGGGGGCCGCATGATGTTCAATGTCATGCGCGCCAACAGCCTGTACCCGCCACAGTAGCGGGAACTTCGTGAGCAGACCCAAAAGGCCGTCATGGTGACCATGCTGAATGAAGAACGGCCGCCCATCTGGGAGCAGGTCAACGACTGGATGGATCGCCATGGGCCGATCAGCAACGGCCAGGTGTGCGCCATTTCGGACTTGGACACGTTGAGAGCCTCCAAGCTGCTGAGGCGCTGGGTGGAGCAAGGCTTGCTGGTGCCGGACCCCACCAAGGCCAAGCCCAAGCGCAACATGGTCTACCTCAAACCCGTCGCCGCGACCGGGAACGAGCCGGGTTTATTTGCCGGCACCGTGGATAACAACCCGGACGATATCGTTAACTGATTGAAATCATTGATGTTTGCAGAACGTTAATTATCCAGAGTGGGCAAGAACGACACACATGGGCCCTGCCGGACCGGAGGTCGTTTCTTATCCGTCGATCGGAAAAACAACCTGATGACTTCACCTAAGCAATTGAATTGATTGGATCTTTTCCGATCTTTGTTTTCCTGCGCCATCCGAATGAACACCTCCTCCTTCATCCAGAAAGTCTGGAACTTCTGCCACACGCTGCGCGACGACGGCGTGGGCTACGGCGACTACCTGGAGCAGCTGACCTATCTGCTGTTCCTGAAGATGGCCGACGAGTACGCGCAGGAGCCCTACAACCGCGACACCCGCATCCCCGCCCGGTACAACTGGGCCAGCCTGCGCAGCAGAACCGGCGAGCCGCTGGAGGCGCACTACCTGGCCACGCTGCACGCGCTCGGCCAGCAGCCCGGCATGTTGGGAGCGATCTTCTTCAAGGCGCAAAACAAGATCCAGGATCCGGCCAAGCTCTCGCGCCTGGTGCAGATGATCGATGAGCACAGTTGGGTGGGTATGGACGCCGACACCAAGGGCGACCTGTACGAGGGCCTGCTGCAGAAGAATGCCGAGGACACCAAGAGCGGCGCGGGCCAGTACTTCACGCCGCGCCCGCTGATCCAGGCCATGGTCGAGTGCATGCGCCCCGAGCCGGGCAAGACGATTGCGGATCCGGCCTGCGGCACGGGGGGCTTCTTCCTCGGCGCCCACCAATGGCTGACCCGCCCCGGCGCCACGCTGAACAAGGCGCAGAAGGCCTTCCTGCGCGACCAGGCCTTTCACGGCCATGAGATCGTGCCGGGCACGCGCCGCCTGTGCCTGATGAACCTGTTCCTGCACAACATCGGCGAGCTGGACGGGGAGCCGGCGGTGGAACGCTCGGACGCGCTGATTGCGGAGCCGCAGCGCAAGGTCGATTACGTGCTGGCCAATCCGCCCTTCGGCAAGAAGAGCAGCATGACCATCACCAACGAGGAAGGCGAGGAGGACCGCGACGCGCTGACCTACGAGCGCCAGGACTTCTGGGAAACCACGTCCAACAAGTAGCTCAACTTTTTGCAGCACATCGTGAGCATGCTGAAGGTGGACGGCAAGGCGGCCGTGGTGCTGCCTGACAACGTGCTGTTTGAGGGCGGCGCGGGCGAGCGCATCCGGCGCAAGCTGCTGGAAAACTGCAACGTGCACACCATCTTGCGCCTGCCCACGGGCATCTTTTATGCGCAGGGCGTCAAGGCCAACGTGGTGTTCTTCGACAACGCGCCCAAGGATGGCCGCGTGCACACCGACGGCGTCTGGTTCTATGACCTGCGCACCAACAAGCACTTCACGCTGAAGACCCGGCCGCTGCGGTTCGAGAACCTGCAGGATTTCATCACCTGCTACCACCCGGAAAACCGCCATCAGCGCATCGCCACCGAGCGCTTTCGGTATTACCGCTATGACGAGCTGATCGCCCGGGACAAGGCCAGCCTGGACATTTTCTGGCTGAAGGACGAGGGTCTGGACAACCTGGATGATTTGCCGGCGCCCGAGGTGCTGCAGCAGGAAATCATCGAGCATCTGGAAGCCGCGCTGGCCGCCTTTCGGGACGTGGCCGCAGGCCTGCCGGGGCAGGGCGCTGCCACGCGGTGATGCAGCATCAACCCAACGCGACCCAGCGCAACCCAGCCCAACGCGCCGCTACCGCCCCTGCCAAGCCGCCTGCTGCGCGACAAACCCATCCAACGCGCTGAGCAGCGGCGCAAACGCATCGGCGCTGCCTTCCAGCTGCGCCAGCGCCGCGCAGGTGGCCTCCAGGGTCGATAGCTGGTGAGGCTGGCGCGCTATGCGGACGCGGTAGCGCGAGACCGGCAGCGCGCGCAGCGGCAGTCGTGGCAGTTGCTGCAGCAGCGGGTTCAGGTGCAGCATCTTGCGGCTTTTGCGCCAGGTGCCGTCCAGCACCACCAGGCGCAGCCGCTCGGGCGTTTGCAGCAGCGCCGGGTTCAGCGGTGGCGGGGTGGCCAGGCCCAGGGCGGCATCGTGCGCCGATTCGGGGTACAGCAGCAGTGTCTGGCGCGGGGGCTCGGGTGCGTGGTGGGCGGTGAAGGGTGCGGTCAGCCAGTGCTGCAGCACGGTGGCGTCAAACTGTTCGCCCACCACCACGCGGCTGTGCGGCAGGCACAGGTGCAGCAGGCGGGCCGTACCCTTGGCCTGGTGCACCTCCAGCGGGTGCTGCAGGATCAGCACCTCGGTGCGGTGCGGCACCGCAGCCGTCCAGCGGCAGATGCACGCCCTGGGCGGACGCAGGCAGGCGGGGCAGCGGGGGCGCTGGGTCATAGTGAAACAGCGCCGCAGGCCGGGTGGGGATCAGCGCCGCAGCCCCGCGGCGTGCAAGCCATGGCGGTCACGGGCGGCTTACAGCCGCTCTTTGACGTAGGACGGACGATCCATGTCCACGATTTCCACACTCAGCTGCACCATCACGCCGGCCGGCCTGGGCGACAGGCGGCGCAGCACCTGGGCCACACGCTCGGACAGGTCTTTCTTGGCCTCGGGTGTGCGGCCTGACAGCAGGCGCAGCTGCGCATGCACAAAGGCGCGGTGGGCCGGCGCGGTGCCCACTTCGAACTGCGGCACCGCCGTGATGCGGCTCTTGAGGTCGGCCTCGTCGGCCACTTCGGGGCTGGCGCAGACGGCGGCGTTGAGTTCGGCCAGCGCCTGGGCTTCGGGGAAGCCGGCGAGGTTGCGGGAGTATTCGACGATCAGGTGGGGCATGGACAACCTTTGCGGGTGGTGAAAAAGTCAGGCGCGCCGAGGGCGCAGTTCGGCCAGGGCCTGCAGCAAGCGTGCCACATCTGCCGGGGTGTGGGCGGCCGACAGCGCAATGCGCAGCCGCGCCGTGCCCTCGGGCACGGTGGGCGGGCGAATGGCGGGCACCCACAGGCCGCGCGCGCGCAGGCCCTCCATCACGGCCAGCGCTTCGTCGTTGGTGCCGATCACCAGGGCCTGCACGGCCGTGCGCGACTCGCCCAATTGCCAGTGCGTGCCCTGCAGCAGCGGCGCCAGGCCGCCCCGCAGCTGTGCAATGCGCGCGGCCAGTTGCTCGCGGCGCCAGCCCTCGGCGGCAATCACCTGCAGGCTGGCCTGCAGTGCGCGCGCCAGTAGCGCGGGCGCGGCGGTGGCAAAGATGTAGCTGCGTGTTTTTTGCACCAGCCACTCGATGAGCGCGTCGGGCCCCGCAACGAAGGCCCCCGCCACGCCCGCGGCCTTGCCCAGCGTGGCCATGTACAGCATGCGCGGCGAGGCTGCTGCGCCGGTCAGGCCCGCCTCGGCCAGCGTGCCGCGCCCTTCGGGGCCCAGCACGCCGAAGCCGTGGGCGTCGTCGATCAGCAGCAGCGCATCGTGCCGCTCGCACAGCGCCAGCAGCGCGCGCACGTCGGCCACGTCGCCGTCCATGCTGAATACGGCGTCGGTGATCACCAGCTTGCGCCGCGCGGGGCTGGCCGCCAGCAGGCGGCCCAGCGCGGCCAGGTCGGCATGCGGGTAGCGGTGCACCGTGGCACGCGACAGGCGGGCGCCGTCGATCAGGCAGGCGTGGTTGAGCTCGTCAGAAAACAGCGCGTCGCCCGCGCCCACCAGCGCGGGCACGATGCCCACATTGGCCGCAAACCCCGCGTAGAAGTACAGCGCGCGCGGCAGTTGCACGAAGCGCGCCAGGTCTTCTTCAAGCGCGGCATTGGCCTGGCTGTGGCCGCTGACCAGCGGCGAGCCGCCCGAGCCCACGCCAAACTCGCGCGTGGCCGCGCAGGCGGCCTCGGCCAGCGCCCGGTGGCTGGCCAGGCCCAGGTAGTCGTTGCTGCAAAACGCCAGCATGGGGGCGCCGTCCACCAGCAGGTGGGCGCCTTGCGCGGGCACCACGGCGCGGCGGCGCCGACGCAGGTGGGCGGCGTCCAGCGCTGCGATGCGTGCGGGGAACTCATCGATCCAGGAGGTCATGTCCAGTCAGGGGGCAAGTGGTAGAGCGCGGCAAGGGCGCGTGCGTCGGGCTGGGGCTGGTGCGGCAGCTCGGCCAGCAGCGGCGCGCCCAGGTACTGGCGCAGCCAGGCGATGTTGTCGTCGGGCGCCAGCATGTGCGGATCCACCCGGTTGGCAACCCAGCCCGCCAGCGTCAGGCCGCGCGCGCGAATCGCTTCGGCGGTGAGCGCGGCATGGTTCAGGCAGCCCAGGCGCAGGCCCACCACCAGCACCACGGGCAGGCCCAGGGCCTGGGCCAGGTCGGCGCCGGTCTCGGTGTCGGACAGCGGCACGAGAAAGCCGCCCGCGCCCTCGACCACCACGGCGTCGGCCAGCCCGGTCAGTTGCTGGTAGCTGTGCATGATGCCCGGGATGCTGATGCGCACCCCGGCGCGCGCGGCCGCGATGTGCGGCGACAGCGGGTCGGGCAGCAGCACGGGGTTGTCCAGCGCGGGCGGCACGGCCACGGTGGAGGCGGCGCGCAGGGCGATGGCGTCTTCGTTGGCCAGCTGGCCGCCGTGCAGATCGGCGCCCGCGGCCACGGGCTTCATGCCCACCACGCGTGGGTGATGGCGCGCCAGCGCGTGCAGCAGCGCGGCAGACGCCAGGCTTTTGCCCACGCCTGTGTCGGTGCCGGTGACGAATAAACCCCAAGTCATGGCAGATGCTCCTGGGCCGGGGTGCTGGCCCCGGTTTCCTCGGCCAGCGTGGCGTTCAGCGCGGCCAGTGCGTTGACGGCCAGGTGCTGCACGGCCTCGTCGTCCAGCACGTAGGGCGGCATGGCATACAGCGTGGTGCCAATGGGCCGCAGCAGCAGGCCGCGCGCCATGGCGTGGCGGTGGTAGCGGCGGGCGAAGTCGGGCAGGGTGGTGTGCACGTCCCAGGCCCAGATCATTCCCTGGCGGCGCGCATGGCGCACGCGCGGGTGCTGCGCCAGCGGCACGCAGGCCGCGTCGATGGCTCGCGCCAGATGCACGTTGCGCGCCAGCGCATCGGTCTGCTCGAACAGCTCCAGCGTGGCCAGCGCAGCGCGGCAGGCCAGCGGGTTGCCGGTGTACGAGTGCGAGTGCAAAAAGCCGCGCGCCACGTCGTCGTCGTAGAAGGCGGCGTAGATGTCATGCGTGGTCAGCACCGCCGACAGCGCCAGCGTGCCACCCGTCAGCCCTTTGGACAGACAAATGAAGTCCGGCCGTATGCCCGCCTGCTGGTGCGCAAACATGCTGCCCGTGCGGCCAAAGCCCACGGCGATCTCGTCGGCCACCAGGTGCACCTCGTAGCGGTCGCACAGCGCGCGCGCCTGGCGCAGGTATTCGGCGTCGTGCATGGCCATGCCGGCCGCGCACTGCACCAGCGGCTCCAGGATCAGCGCGGCGGTGGTGGCGTGGTGCTCGGCCAGCCAGGCCTCGAGCGCGGCGGCGGCGCGTAGGGCTACTTCACGCGCCGATTCGCCAGGCTGCGCGGCCCGCGCATCGGGGCTGGGCGCGGTGGCGGCCAGGCGCACCAGCGGCGCGTAGGCCGTGCGGAACAGGGCAATGTCGGTCACGGCCAGCGCGCCCACGGTTTCGCCGTGGTAGCCGCCGGCCAGCCCCACGAAGCGGCTCTTGTCCGGGCGGCCCTGGTTGCGCCAGTAGTGCGCGCTCATCTTGAGGGCGATCTCGGTGGCGCTGGCGCCGTCGCTGCCATAAAACGCATGGCCCAGGCCCGTGAGGGCGGCCAGGCGCTCGGACAGCTCCACCACCGGCGCGTGCGTGAAGCCTGCCAGCATCACATGGTCAAGCCGCGCCAGCTGGTCGGCCAGTGCCGCCTGGATGTGCGGGTGGCCGTGGCCGAACAGATTGACCCACCAGGAGCTGATGCCGTCCAGATAGCGCCGGCCGTCGCTGCCATACAGCCAAGGCCCCTGGGCGCGCGCGATGGGCACGGGCGGCTCGGCCTCGTGGCGCTTCATCTGCGTGCAGGGGTGCCAGACGCTGGCCAGGCTGCGCGCGGCGAGGGTGTCGGTGGTTTGGGTGGTGGCCTGCACGGCGGTAACCCTAGAAACGGCAGTTGGGCGCGCTTGCCAGCGCCGTGATCGACGTGGCAGGCAAGGCGCGACGACGCGGCGGGCTCATGCCCGCAAGAAGGAGCAACGCCGCATGGCGCGGCGAGCGCGGTGCTGGCGAGTGCGTAGCGCGCTCACCACGCAGGTGAGTCGTGCCGAAGCGGCAAAAGTCAATACACATGCGGCTTTCCTGATGGTGGCAAGCGGTCAACTGCCGTTTCTAGGGTCAGAGCGCCTGCGTGGGGACGTGGTGGCGCAGCTCGGTCTGGCGGTTTTTGTCATCGACAAACACCAGTTGCGGCTGATGCGCGGCGACATGGTCTTCGTGCACCTGGGCAAACGCGGCAATGATGAGCAGGTCGCCCACGGCGGCGCGGCGCGCGGCCGAGCCGTTCACCGAGATCATGCCGCTGCCGCGCTGGCCCTTGATGGCGTAGGTGACGAAGCGCTCGCCGTTGTCGATGTTCCAGATGTGGATCTGCTCGTTCTCGGCGATGTTGGCCGCGTCGAGCAGGTCTTCGTCGATGGCGCAGGAGCCTTCGTAGTGCAGCTCGCAATGGGTGGCGGCCACGCGGTGGATCTTGGACTTGAGCAGGGTGCGGAACATGGGGGCAAATCTCCTTGAACGTGAAAAACGTGGGGGCGGTGGCGCGGCGTTCTATCGCACCGGCGGCACCAGGATGGTGGGGGCGGCCGGGGCGGCCATGCCCGGCCAGTCGCGGCTGAAGTGCAGGCCGCGGCTTTCATGGCGCATTTGCGCGCTGCGCACGATCAGGTCGGCCACCTGCACCAGGTTGCGCAGCTCCAGCAGGTCGCGCGAGATGTGGAAGTGCGCATAAAACTCGTGAATCTCATCCTGCAGCAGCGCAATGCGGTGCGCCGCGCGCTCCAGGCGTTTGTTGGTGCGCACGATGCCCACGTAGTCCCACATGAAGCGGCGCAGTTCGTCCCAGTTGTGGGAGATGACCACCGACTCATCGGCGTCCTGCACGCGGCTGTCGTCCCAGCGCGGCAGCGCCGGAATCTGCGCGCGGGGTGCGGCCGCGATGGCCTGCGCCGCCGCGCGGGCAAACACCATGCATTCGAGCAGCGAGTTGCTGGCCAGGCGGTTGGCGCCGTGCAGGCCGGTGCAGGCCACCTCGCCCACGGCGTGCAGGCCGGGCAGGTCGGTGCGGCCGGACAGGTCGGTGCGGCCGGACAGGTCGGTCAGCACGCCGCCGCAGGTGAAGTGCGCCGTGGGCACCACGGGAATGGGCTGGCGCGTGATGTCGATGCCCAGGCGGGCGCAATGCGCCAGGATGTTGGGG
>NZ_JBFWLZ010000011.1:73785-78692 GCF_050251835.1 Diaphorobacter sp.
CAGGTCGGTGCGGCCGGACAGGTCGGTCAGCACGCCGCCGCAGGTGAAGTGCGCCGTGGGCACCACGGGAATGGGCTGGCGCGTGATGTCGATGCCCAGGCGGGCGCAATGCGCCAGGATGTTGGGGAAGTGCTCGTGCAAAAAGGCCGGGCTTTGGTGCGAGATGTCCAGGTGCACACAGTCCAGGCCGTGCTTTTTCATCTCGAAGTCGATGGCGCGCGCCACCACGTCGCGCGGGGCCAGCTCGGCGCGCGCATCGTGCTGGGGCATGAAGCGCGTGCCCCCGGCCGATGGCGGCAGCAGCAGCCGCCCGCCCTCGCCGCGCACGGCCTCGCTGATCAGGAAGGACTTTTCGTGCGGGTGGTACAGCCCCGTGGGGTGGAACTGGATGAACTCCATGTTGCCCACCCGGCAGCCCGCGCGCCATGCCGCGGCAATGCCGTCGCCCGTGGCGGTGTCGGGGTTGGTGGTGTACAGGTACACCTTGCCCGCGCCGCCGGTGGCCAAAATGGTGTGCGGCGCGCAAAAGGTCAGCACCTGGTCGGTGGCCTCGTCCAGCGCGTACAACCCCAGGCAGCGCGTCTGGCCAGGCAGGCCTAGCTTGGCGCTGGTGATCAGGTCCACCAGCGTGTGGTGCTCAAATACCGTGATGCCGGGCGTGGCGCGTACCACGTCGATCAGCGTTTTTTGCACGGCGGCGCCCGTGGCGTCGGTGGCGTGCACGATGCGCCGCGCGCTGTGGCCGCCTTCGCGCGTCAGGTGCAGCGCGCCGCCTTCCTGCGAAAAAGGCACGCCCAGGCCCTGCAGCCAGCGAATGGCGGCGGGCGCGCTTTCCACCACGAAGCGCGTGGTGGCCAGGTCGCACAGGCCGGCGCCGGCTTCCAGGGTGTCTTCGATGTGCGCGGCAAAGCTGTCGTCGTCGGCCAGCACGGCGGCAATGCCGCCCTGGGCCCAGCCGCTGGAGCCGTCTTGCAGCTGGCGCTTGGTGATCACGGCCACGCGGTGCGTGGGCGCCAGGTGCAGCGCGGCAGACAGGCCCGCCAGGCCGCTGCCTACGATGAGAACGTCGAAGTCATGGGATGCCATAGAAGGTATCAGTTGCCGTTGAGACGGGCGCTGCGCCATGCCAGGGCCACCGTGGAACTGGCTTCGCCAGGCCGCCGGTGGCGTCCCCCTCCCGCGCAGCGAGAGAGGGGAAGCGGCGCAGCCGCTCAGGGGGTGTCATACGGGTGTATAGGCCAGGCGCACGTAAATCGGTGCGAACGCCTCGGCCTGGGTGATTTCGATCAGGGTTTCCTTGGCCAGCTCCAGCAGGGCGATGAAGGTCACCACCAGCACGGTGCTGCCTTTTTCGGGCTGGAACAGGTCTTCAAACGGGGCAAAGCGCCGACCCTGCAGCGCCTTGAGCACATGGCTCATGTATTCGCGCACCGACAGCTCCTCGCGCGTGATCTTGTGGTGCTGCACCAGCTTGGCGCGTCTGAGGATGTCGCGCCAGGCCTGCTGCAGGTCGGCCAGGTGCACGTCCGGAAAGCGCGGCTGCAGGCTTTGCTCGATGTACACGTTGGCACGCACAAAGTCGCGCCCGTACTGCGGCAGCTGGCCCAGCTGCAGCGCGGCCAGCTTGATCTGTTCATATTCGAGCAGGCGGCGCACCAGCTCGGCGCGGGGGTCCTCAGGCTCGGCGCTGCCTTCTTGCTTGCGCGGCGGCAGCAGCATGCGCGACTTGATCTCGATGAGCATGGCGGCCATCAGCAAATACTCGGCCGCCAGCTCCAGGTTGCGGCTGCGGATCTCATCCACATAGCCCAGGTACTGGCGCGTGACGTCCAGCATGGGGATGTCCAGGATGTTGAAGTTCTGCTTGCGGATCAGGTACAGCAGCAGATCCAGCGGGCCCTCGAAGGCCTCCAGGAAAACCTCCAGCGCATCGGGCGGGATGTACAGGTCTTGCGGCAGCGCAAACAGGGGCTCGCCGTACAGGCGCGCCAAGGCCACCTGGTCCACCACCTGGGGCATGCCGTCCTCGGCGGTCGGGGCTGTGCGGGCGCCTGCCATGTGCAAAATTGCTATCTAATCAATAGCTGCCAGCGCTTGCTCTGCGGGGGCTGGCAGCATATTTGGCCTATAACGTGGTTTGTCGCGTGCTCAGCCCCGCGTCTGATAGACGTAGGGTTGCTGGGGCACGCGTGCCGCGTTGTATTGCTGCCAGGCTTCGTGGTCCACCTGCTTGTCCCACAGCAGGGCGCGGCCGGCTTGCTGCTGTGCGTCCAGCTCGGGCTTTTGCGCCTTCAGCTGCTTGATGAACTGGGTGGTTTCGGACTCGTAGTCGGGGCGGCGAAAAAAGGACATGGTGCAGTGGGTGCTGTAGATGCGTAGGAAGCGGCGGGGCTGCCGGTGGCAGGGGCTGCATTTTAGCGGGCGCACCCCGGCGCCGCGCTGCGCCTTGCCATGCCCCGGCGTAGCTTGATAATCGGCGCGTCCAAATCCCGGGCGCTGACCCACAAGGAGCCGTCGCATGCCGCTAGTCGTGTTCAACCAGAAGGGTGGGGTGGGCAAATCCACCATCGCCTGCAACCTGGCCGCCATCAGTGCCAGCCAGGGGCTGCGTACCCTGCTGATCGACCTGGACCAGCAAGGCAATTCAACGCAGTACCTGCTGGGCGGCCCGGCCGATGAGGCGCAGCCCACCGTCGCCAGCTTTTTCGACCAGTCGCTGGGCTACAGCTTCCGGCAGGCACCGGCCACTGATTTTGTGGTGACCACGCCGTTCGAGGGCCTGCACCTGATGGCCTCCAGCACCCGGCTGGACGAGCTGCAAAGCAAGCTGGAGTCGCGCCACAAAATCTACAAACTGCGCGAGGCCCTGCAAGAGCTGGCGCAAACCTACGAGCGCATCTACATCGACACGCCGCCGGCGCTCAACTTCTACACCCGCTCGGCCCTCATGGGCGCGCGCGGCTGCCTGATTCCGTTTGACTGTGACGATTTCTCGCGCCAGGCGCTGTACACGCTGCTGCAAAACGTGCAGGAGATCCGCGCCGACCACAACCCCCACCTGTCGGTCGAGGGCATCGTGGTCAACCAGTTTCAGCCGCGCGCCAAGCTGCCGCAGCGGCTGGTGCAAGAACTGGTGGACGAGGGCCTGCCGGTGCTGCAGCCCTACCTGCCGTCGTCGGTGATCGTGCGCGAGTCGCACGAACAGTCGCGCCCCATGATCCACCTGGAGCCCGCCCACAAGCTCACGCAGGCGCTGGTGGCGCTGCACGACGGCCTGCACGCGGCGCGGGCCTGACCGGCAGCGCGCGCCGACAACGACCAGGACGGACACCCATGTCATTGACACACTGGCTCAAAAGCGCGGGGGCATCGCTGCTGGCCACGCTGGTCATGCTGACGGGCTGCGACGACCAGCGCATCAAAGAGCTGGAAGAAGGCGTCAGCACCGAGCAGGACGTGCGCGCGCGCTTCGGCGAGCCCGAGCAAGTCTGGCCCGAGGCCGACGGCTCGCGCACGCTGGAATACAACCGCCAGCCTGCCGGGCACCGCAACTACATGATCACCATCGGCACCGACGGCAAGATGAGCGCGCTGCGCCAGGTGCTGGCGCCGCACAACTTCGAGAAAGTGCAGCCCGGCATGACGCAAGAGCAGATCCGCCGCATGCTGGGCAAACCCGCCCGGCAGATGCGCTACGAGCTCAGGCACGAGACCGAGTGGGAATGGAACTGGATCGACCCGCCCACGACCGAGATGCAGTTCATCGTGACCTTCGGCCCCGACGGCCTTGTGCGCCGAAGCGCCAGCGCCGAGAAGCTGCGCGACGGCCCCTGATCCGCAGCGCCGCGTGCGTGGGGTCTGCAGACCCAGGGTTTTCCATGAGATGATCGCGTGTCGGCGCCACCAGCGCCGTTCGCAGGATGCACAGGAACCACACCATGGCCAGCAGCACCGCACAGTACCAGCACGCCGATCCATCCCTCTCCGTCACCGTGGCGCCCGCCGCCGCGCCCGCCACTCCATCCACCGCCAGCAGTCTGCGCCACGGCCCGTTTGAGGACGCGCAGGCGCTGTTCGCCGGCACGCTGTTCGTCGGCCTGGCCATGCTCATGTTCGGGCAGGCGGGGCTGCTTACGGGCAGCACGGCGGGCCTGGCCTTCGTATTGCACTACGCCACCGGCTGGAGCTTCGGGCTGATCTACTTCGTCATCAACCTGCCGTTTTACTGGTTCGCCTGGCGGGTGGTGGGCAAGGAATTCACGATCAAGACCTTTCTGTCCGTGGCCCTGCTGTCGGTGGTGACCACCGTGGGCCCGCGCCTGATCCACATCGACTACCTGCACCCGGCCTTTGCGGCGATTGCGGGCGGGCTGCTGATGGGCACGGGCGTGCTGTTCCTGGCGCGGCACCGCTCCAGCCTGGGCGGGGCAACCATCGTGTCGCTGTACGCGCAGGATGCCTGGGGCGTGTCTGCCGGCAAGGTGCAGATGGTCATCGACTGCACGGTGGTGGCCCTGGCGCTGTGGGTCGTGCCTTTCGAGCGCGTGGCCTGGTCGGTGCTGGCGGCGGTGCTGATGGGCATCTTCCTGGCTGTCAGCCACCGCCCCGGGCGCTACACCGGGCTATGAAAATGGTGAGCCTCTGGCGCTTGCCGCACAAGCGCTAGAGCCTTGTTGGATGCATGAAAAAGGCCCCGCAGGCACCAGCGCCTGCGGGGCCTTTTGCTGGGTTCGTGGTCAGGCGACCGTGATGGTCTTGCTGGCCGTCAGTGTGGCGCCCTGGTCGTCCTTCCAGAGCATCGTCAGCTCGCCGCTGTGGCGCGCCTTGAAGGTGAATTCGATGTACGGGTTCTGGGCGACCGAGGTGCCGGGCGTCCAGATGAAGACCCGCCGGTCGCCCAGCTTGGC
>NZ_JBFWLZ010000012.1:0-73568 GCF_050251835.1 Diaphorobacter sp.
AGGGAGTCACACCGGCGCAACCTGTCGCCCTCGCCCCTTTGGGGAGAGGGAGGGATGAGGGGCGTTTGTGGCAAATGCATTGTCATATCAAAATTGCCTCTAGCCCTTTAGATAAAAGCGCCAGCAGCTATCAAATAAAGAGCAATCAGCCAGCGCAGCAATGGTCGATTACCTCGCGCACCAGCGCGTCGGGCGCAGGGCGCACAACGGCCTTGCCCGGGCCGTCGATCAGCACAAAGCGAATCTCGCCGCCCTCGGCCTTTTTGTCCACGCGCATCAGCTCCAGGTAACGACCGGCGTTATCGGCCGCGTCGATGATCGGCCCACGCGTAGGCAAGCCCGCACGGGCAATCAGCTGCGTGAGGCGCTGCACAAAAGCCGCTTCCACCAGCCCCAGGCGCGCCGACAGCTCGGCCGCCATCACCATGCCGGCGCCCACGCCCTCACCATGCAGCCACGCGCCATAGCCCATGCCGGCCTCGATGGCGTGACCAAAGGTGTGACCAAAGTTGAGAATGGCGCGCAGCCCGGCCTCGCGCTCGTCCGCGCCCACTACTGCAGCCTTGATCTGGCAACTGCGCTTGACGGCATGGGCCAGCGCACCGCGCTCGCGCGCGAGCAGCACATCCATGTTCGCCTCCAGCCAGGCGAACAGCTCCATGTCGGCAATCGGCCCGTACTTGATCACTTCAGCCAGCCCGGCAGACAGCTCGCGCGCGGGCAACGTGTCCAGCGTGGCCAGGTCGCACACCACCATCCGCGGCTGATAAAACGCGCCAATCATGTTCTTGCCCAGCGGGTGGTTGATGGCAGTCTTGCCACCCACCGACGAATCCACCTGCGCCAGTAGCGTAGTGGGCACCTGCACAAACGGCACGCCGCGCATGTAGCAAGCTGCAGCAAAACCCGTCATGTCGCCGATGACGCCGCCGCCCAGAGCGAACAGCACCGTCTTGCGGTCGCAGCCATGCTGCAGCAGGGCGTCGAAGATCAGGTTGAGGGTTTGCCAGGTTTTGTGCTCCTCGCCGTCAGGCAGCACCACCATATGCACCTGTGGGTACCTGGGTGCGAGTGCGGAGCGCAAGGCATCGGCATAGAGCGGGGCGACTGTGGTGTTGGTGACGATCAACGCCGCAGCAGCACTGGGTAGCGCAGCGTAGGTCGTGGGTTTGGTGAGCTGGTCGTGGGCGATGGTGATGGGGTAGCTGCGGTCGGCCAGGATGATGTTTACAACTTCCATGCTCAAAAGTATTTACTCCATCATGAACAAATAAAAAAACCCGGCAAAGGCGACACCGCCTTCGCTGGGTTCTAATTTCACGCCGTTGACTTAATTAGGGTTAGTGCAGCTTGGAATTACTCCAAACGGAGAGACTCGGAACGAGCCATTCTTCACATCGGCCTCCAGCACATCCGTCACGAATGACTTCTCATAAGTACCTTCAGACCCCGCGACAGACGTCGTGACCTTGACGACGTATTCGATCCAAGAACCCACGTTCTGCGGATACTCCACCTGCAAAGTGGCACGCCCGTTACTACCCGTCACTTGTCCACCTAGGTAAGAGATAACCACGTCTGCCTTGCGGGGCTCCAATTGACCATCGTTATCAATATCTTCGCCTGCATCGATCACGCCGTTGCGGTTCTTATCTTCATTAAGACACCACCAAGCCGTAGTAGGCCTCTCTTCTCCCTGCCACGCGCCCTTGCCATAACGTATCAAATCCACGCTGGCCGAAATCTGCGCTCCAGAGACGGCATTTCCTGCAGCATCAGACACTGCAACATCCAACTTCTTGATATACGTCAGATTGTACTGACCCTTTTCCAACTCGTTGTTCTCTCCCAGAGTAATGGACAATGCAGAGCTGGCCACAGTCAACGTAGCAGTCTGTTGGTTGGGACATGCTCCATTAGCGAGCTCTGCATCAGTGGAACCGTAGCAAGCACGAATGCGAACGCCATTAGTCGGGCTGGTACGCGAACCTGAGATGTATTCAGCCGTTGCAACACCACTTTCGTTGGAATAAACCACCGCATTCCCGGTCGAAATCTGTTCACCGTTCCCCAATCCCGGCGCCATGATTTCAAATCGGACACGCACATTCTTAATTGCCTGATTAGAAGCATTTTGAAAGAGCGCTCTCAAGGTAGACCGGTTCGTGGTGGCGCCAGCCTGGTTTGGTGCAATCGTATTCGGTGTGATTGCCAAACTTGCAGCGGTTATGCTTTCCGTTACTGGAGCTACACCACCGGTATCTCCCACCACCAGCACATCTCGGCTCACGACCACACCCGCGCCCGAAGCCGTCACCGTATAAAGCCCTGCAGCCGGAGCGGCAGGGATCGATTCAGTCACTATTCCATTGGAAGCCGTCTTTAGGGACTGCGTAAAACCCAAGCTACCACCCAATTTAACAGATGCGTTGGCAATTCCTGCCCCATTCACATCGGCCACTTTAACTGTGACCGTCACCTTACTGCCCGGGCTAGGCGCCGCGGGCACTGTCGTCACATCAATGGTAGTGCCCGTCACGGCGATGACGCCAGTCTTCGTCTGACCACCCACGGTCATCGTGTAGTTGATATTACGGTTGCCCTTGTTGCTACCCACCGAAATCTTTCCAGACGCCTTACCAGATGCGTCAGTTGAAGGAGCCGTCGGGGTATAAATACCAGAATCCACTGTCACACTCACGGGCGCGTTGGCAACCGGGTTGTTCTTATCATCCAGTGCCGTGATTGTTAGAGTCGCGTCGTCCAACCCAGAATTGGTTAGAGCAGCCTTGTCGATTTGGTAATCAAAACTGGCAACCGACGGAGAAACGATGGCGCCAGGAGTAGTCCCGGAGTTACCTCCCCCACCACCACAAGCCACCAATACCGCGACGAGTGGCACCGTCAATACTTTGAAAAGTTTTCGCATTTTTTCACTCTCTTTGAATCTATTTATCGCACTGGACCACGGTCTGTAATGACCTTCGGCGTAATAAATACCAGCATTTCACGCTTACTGGATTCTTTGGTGCGGTTTTTAAAAAGATTTCCCACCACCGGCACATCTCCCAGCACAGGAATTTTGTTTTCCTGGTTGGTTTCTTCCATCTCAAAAATACCACCAATCACAACAGTTCCACCATTCTCAACCAGCACCTGAGTCTTGATGTGCTTGGTATCAATAGCCACGCCTTGGAGCGTGCTTTCACCACGGCTGTCTTTATTGACGTCCAAGTCAAGAATGATGTTGCCCTCTGGCGTGATCTGCGGCGTTACTTCCAGTTTAAGAACGGCTTTCTTGAAGGCAATGGTGGTAGCGCCGTTGGGGGCGGTCACAGAATATGGGTATTCAGTACCCTGCTCAATCAGCGCCTTGGTCTGGTCTGCTGTGATCAAGCGGGGGCTGGATACGATCTTGCCCTGGCCGTCTGCTTCCATTGCAGAAAGCTCCAACGTCAAAAACCGATTAGCAGCCGAATTAAAAATCGACAGTGCAAACGACCCAAAGGCGGGCGTATTGGACAAAGAAGCCGGCAGATTGACAAAATTGCCCGACACGTCCACGGTACCGCCCATACCTGACGAGCTGGTGGCATTGGCGTAGTTGGTGCCCAGCGCCACGCGGTTGCCGCCGCCCAGGCTATAGCCGCCGTCGCCGCCACGGTTGGCACGCAGGTCGCCACCACCCAGCTTGACGCCCAGCGATCGGCCGAAGGTGTCGCGCGCTTCAACGATGCGCGCCTCGATCATCACCTGACGCACCGGCACATCCAGCGTCTGCAGCAACTGCCTGACTTCCTCCAGTTTCGAGGGAGTGTCGGTGACAAACAGCTGGTTGGTACGCGGCTCTGAAATGGCGCTGCCACGTTCCGACAGGAAACGGGTGCTGGTGCCTCCAGTGGCGCCACTGCTGGTTTTAGTCAGCTGATCGACGATGGCGTCGGCCTTGGCGTAATTGAGCTGAAAGCCCTGTGTGCGCAGCGGCTCCAGTTTCTGAATGGCCATGGCTGCTTCGTAGTCCTTCTTGGTGCGCTCATCGATTTCGTCCTTGGGCGCGATCCACAAAACCGTGCCAGATTTGCGCATGCCCAGACCCTTGGCGTCCATGATGATCTGCAGCGCCTGATCCCACGGCACGTCCTTGAGCCGCAGAGTGAGCGCCCCGGTGACCGTGTCCGACGTGACGATGTTGAAATTGGTGAAGTCGGCAATCACCTGCAGCAGCGACCGAACTTCGATGTTCTGGAAGTTCAGCGACAACTTTTCACCCGAGTAGTTGGGGCCTTGCGTCAGCTTGCTCAGGTCAACCTTCTTGGGTCGCACTTCCACAACGAACTGGTTATCGCTTTGGTAGGCGCTGTGCTCCCAGTCGCCCACGGGGGTGATGGTCAGGCGCACGCGTTCGCCTTGCTGGGCTGCGGTGATGGTTTGCACTGGCGTGCCGAAGTCAGATACGTCCAGTCGCCTGCGCAAACCTTCAGGCAGCGACGAGCGCAGAAAGTCGACCACCAGCCCCTTGCCCTGCTGTTGCAGATCGACGCCGACCTGATTGCTTGCCAGCCCGATGACGATGCGCCCCGCCCCATCGGTGCCACGGCGGAAGTCCAGATCCTTCAGGGGCAGCACGTCGGTGTTTTGGCTCTCGGCGAACGTACGGGTGGGTGCACTGGGGGCGCCGGCGCCGCTGTTGACCGAGTCCAGCACCACCAGCACCGCGTTGCCCTGGAGTTCTGCGCGATAAGACGTGGGCTGCTTGAGATTCAAAACGATGCGCGAGCGCTCGCCGGCCTGCACGATGTTTGCCGACTTGACATTACCCTGATTGATTTCAATCAGCGAGCGCCCAGTGGCATTGGCTACGGCTTGAAAGTCCAGCGCGATACGCGCGGGACTTTGAATGGAAAACCCCTTAGGCAGTTCTGTCTGTGGCTCTGTAAATTCGATGCGCAGGACTTCAGAGCCGCCCTGCAGGAAACCGGAAACAGATTCAATAGCCCCCCTGGCTTGTGCCGTTGCGGAACCCAGCGCAAGAAAGACTGCCGCACCGGCCAGCCATAGCCGTTGACGTATTTGTGCCGTTTTTTGAATCATTTCTTCACCTCCGTTCCCTCTTGCAGGTTCAGTGTTGTCGTGCGCTCCACCCAATCGCCAGTGGGATCCTGGACGATTTCCCGCAAACTCATATTTGTTTCTGAAATACTGACGATTTTTCCGTAGTTCTGCCCAAGATAATTACCTACCCGCACCTGATACAGCAACTTGTCCACACTAACCAAGGCAGTGGGAGCTCCGGTTTTCGTCAGACTACCCACCATTTTCACTGCGTCCAGCGGATAGGCCTCAAGCGGCTCTTTTCGCCGAGTCATCTCAGGCGCTATCAGAGAGGCATTAGCCACTGACTCGGAAGACTCACGACGCAGTGCCTGCGTCAGCTTCATGGCATTGAAAGGTTCAGTGCCATTACTGGCAATGTACTCTTGCGGGAAAAACTGCTTGGGCTCTTTCAGGGTCATGAGGCGCGGCTTTGTGGTAGCGCGCAGTTCAGTCGTCCATTGCCTCAGTTCATCCTCGCCAAGGGGACCGCAGCCCGTCAAGAGCATCGCCACACCCAGCACCGCAGTCAGCTTGGAGCGTAGCCAAGTCATTTTTTGCCTCCCTTTGCTGCAGCTTTTTGCGCCTGAATTTCTTCAGCGTCGAGATAACGAAAGGTTCTTGCCGTGGCCTCCATAGTCAGCTGACCACCGCCGTCCTTGGTGGTGGGGCCCATGGAGATATTGTTGAGAGTGACAATGCGAGACAGATTGGCCACATCTGCCGCAAAAGCACCCACATCATGATATTTGCCGATCACGCGAATCGAGATAGGCAACTCTGCGTAGTAATCTTTGACCACGATCTGGCCAGGGCGAAACAATTCGAATTGCAGATTGCGGCCCAAGCCCGCCTGGTTGATATCGGAAAGCAAGGCCGACATTTCTGCCTTGCTGGGCAGCTGCTTTTCAAGCTGCATCACATATTGCTGAATTTGCTCGCGTTGCTTTTTCAGCCCATCAAGACTGACGGCCTTGACCAGCTTCTTCTGGTAGTCGTCCCGCAGAGTTTTCTCGGTGGTGCGCTCAGCAGCAAGTTGCTCCTCATAATCCGTCAAAATAAAGAACCATAAGAACGTGGCCACGCCTGCGGCAATAAAAATGCACAGCAGGGCGCGAGGGAGCGCCGGCCAAAGCGATGGATCTTTGGGATCAAGATTTTGAAACTGGCGCTGCAAGTCCTCTTGCAGCTTGGCGAAATCAAACTTGGGCTCTTTCTTTTTTGCCATGTTTATTTCCCCGAAGCTGCGCCGCTTGCCGCATCTGCAGCCTTCTGGACGTCAGAGCTGCGCATCAACTGAAAACGAAGATTGAAGGAAGCGACGCGGCGTTGATCTTTGGGCGTCAAGGCCACATTGGCCGCTACGATTTCCACCAGTTCGGGCTTGGAGAACCAGGGCGTATTGCTGGAGAGGTTACGCAACATTTCAGAGACGCGCTCGTTGGACTGCGCCATGCCCTGCATCGTGACGACTTGATCAGCCTGCTTGAGACTGGTCACATATACGCCATCCGGCAATTGCATGACCAACTCATTCAACAAATGAACCGGCAGATTCCGGTCGGACTGCAAGTCTTCCACTGCCTTTTGGCGTGCCTGCAGCGCTGCGATTTCGTCTTCGATAGTGGCAATTTCCTTGATCTGTCCTTCAAGAACCTTGATTTCCTGGCGCAAAAAATCGTTACGACCCTGCTGGTCGGCGATCATCACCTGGAACCACCAGTAAATCATTGCAGCAATGGCGAGCCCACCCAGAGCGGAAGCCACCATGATGGCCTGAAACAGTTCTCGCCGACGTTTGCGGGCAGCCTCCCGGTGCGGGAGCAGGTTGATGAGAATCACTGCATGAACCTCCGCATCGCCAACCCACACGAGGTCAGGTAAGAAGGAGCCTCGCGCACCATTTTCTTGAGGCGAACCGCATTGCCCACCTCCATCCCGTCAAAGGGATTGATGATGCTGCAAGCAAAACCGGTGTGCTGAATGACGGCCTCCATCAAACCGGGCAGGGGAGCGGAGCCACCCGCCAGCATGATGTGATCGACCCGGTTATAGGGCGTGCTGGTGAAGAAAAACTGAAGCGCACGCCCAATCTCTTGCGAGAGACTGTCCACAAACGGGCGCAGTACCGCCGACTGGTAATCCTCAGGCAGATCGCCGTTGCGCTTTTTACTCTCTGCCTCTTCTTGTGAAAAACCATACTGGCGCACGATCAACTGAGTCAACTGCGCACCGCCGAAGGCCTGATCTCGCTCATAGAGGACGTCTCCATTGCGGATAACCTGCATGCTTGTGGTCAGCGCACCCACCTCGAACAATGCAACCACTGAGTCCACGCCTTGGTTGGGCAGAGCCTGTATCAGCCGCCCCGCAGCCAAACGCGCAGCGTGGGACTCTATGTCTACGATCACGGGCTTCAGACCCGCTGCTTCTGCCAAGCCCTGGCGATCCTGCACCTTCTCCCTGCGCGAGGCTGCGATCAGCACCTCCACATCGCCGGGTGCGCTCTTGCTGGGCCCCACGACGCAAAAGTCAAGGCTGACTTCTTCGAGTGAAAAAGGAATGTACTGATTGGCCTCAGACTCCACCTGCACCTCGAGCTCCTGCTCGGTCATGCCACCGGGCAGAGTGATGCGCTTGGTGATGACCGCAGACGAGGGCAGCGCCATCGCCACGTTCTTGGTCTTGGTACCGCTTTTCTTGACAGCCCGACGCAGCGCCTCGGCGACCTCGTCGAACTTCTCAATGTTGCCATCGGTGATCCAGCCACGCTCAAGCTGCTCGATTGCACAGCATTCGAGAACCAGAGCCCCTCCTTTATCGCGCCCGAGCTCGACCAGCTTGACGCTGGAAGAGCTTATGTCAACACCCAGCAACGGGGCCGACTGACGACCAAACAACGACCCCATTGAGATCAAGGTACCCCCTCTAACTTATCTATGTAGTGCGACACAACTTAACACTTCACTTGAATACTAGCAGCAAGGTTCTTCACCGGCAAAGCGTTTCAGCCCCCCAAGACGTCCAACACGTTGTCAAAAGCAGACGATTTTCTGTTCACCTTACAGGTATTTTGTGTCGAATTTTCGAGCCGGCTACGCTTGCAATCATCCCGCGAAACAGCAGCCGACTGTGGATTTTTATAATGCCCTGCTGCGCGTCAATCAAGCCTTATGCCACATCAACAAGACACAACCTCTCCCCCTCCCACCGCTCCTACTTCCACTTCCCGCTCACCCCGCTGGTTGCGCTGGCTCTCGCGCCTGTTTGCCTGGATTGTCGGTCTTGGCGCTGCCGTGGCGCTGGCGGGCGTGATGGCCGTCGGACTGGGCCTGGCTGCTGCTTATCCCAACTTGCCTGATATCTCGGAGTTGGCGGACTATCGCCCCAAACTGCCGCTGCGCGTGTACTCCACCGAGGGCGCCTTGCTGGGAGAATTTGGCGAGGAGCGCCGCAACCTGACTCCCATCGAGGACATCCCGCCAGTGATGAAGAATGCGGTGCTGGCGATTGAGGATGCCCGCTTCTTCGAGCACGGCGGCGTGGACTACAAGGGTGTGCTGCGCGCTGCGCTGGCCAACCTGGGGCGGGTAAAGAGCCAGGGCGCGTCCACCATCACCATGCAGGTGGCACGCAACGTGTACCTCTCGTCAGAAAAAACTTTTACCCGGAAAATTTACGAAATATTACTAACATTCAAGCTGGAGCATCTGCTGACCAAAAATCAGATTCTCGAGATTTACATGAACCAGATTTTTCTCGGAAATCGCTCCTACGGTTTTGCCGCGGCTGCAGAAACCTATTTTGGAAAACCGCTGAAATCTTTGTCGATTGCCGAAGCTGCAATGCTGGCGGGCCTGCCCAAGGCTCCGTCGGCCTACAACCCCATCAGCAACCCCAAGCGAGCGCGCATTCGCCAGTTGCACATCATCGACCGCATGTTGGAAAACGGCTTCATCACTGCCGAGGAAGCCGCCGCCGCCAAACAGGAAGATCTCAAGCTGCGTTCATCCACGGCTGACACCCGCGTGCATGCCGAATACGTGGCCGAAATGGCCCGCCAGCTGATCTTTGCCCAGTACGGCGCCGAGGCTTACACACGCGGCCTCAATGTCTATACCACCCTCAACGCGGGCGAACAGGAAACCGCCTATACCGCCTTGCGCAAAGGCATCATGGACTATGAGCGGCGCCAGCATTACCGTGGGCCCGAGCGCTTCGTCAATCTGCCCGATTCCCCCGCCGAGGAGGAAGAGGCCATTGATGATGCGCTGGCCAATCACCCGGACAACGGCAATGTGCTGGCTGCAGTGGTGCTGAAAGTCAGCCCCAGGCAGATCGTGGCCGCTCGTGCCGACGGCGAGCAGATCGAAATCACTGGCGAGGGGCTGAAACCGGCCCAGTCGGGCCTCAGTGACAAGGCGCCGCCCAACATCAAGCTGCGCCGCGGCGCTGTCATTCGCGTGGTTCAGACGCCCAAAAAGACCTGGGAGATCACCCAGCTGCCCGAGGTGGAGGGCGCCTTCGTGGCCCTGGACCCGCGCACGGGCGCGATTCGCGCACTGGTGGGGGGCTTCGACTTCGACAAAAACAAGTTCAACCACGTCACCCAGGCCTGGCGGCAGCCGGGTTCGGCATTCAAGCCTTTCATCTACTCCGCCGCCCTTGAAAAGGGCTTTACGCCAGCGACGATGATCAATGACGCCCCCCTGTTCTTCAGTGCTGGGGTGACAGGAAGCCAGCCCTGGGAGCCCAAAAACTATGACAGCAAGTACGACGGCCCCATGACCATGCGCACCGGACTGGCGCGCTCCAAGAATGTGGTGTCGATCCGCGTGCTGCAGGCCGTGGGCCCCAAGACGGCGCAGGAGTGGCTGACCCGTTTCGGATTTGATGCCGACAAGCACCCACCCTACCTGACGATGGCGCTGGGAGCGGGCTCGGTCACGCCGATGCAGCTGGCGGTAGGCTACGCGGTGTTTGCCAATGGCGGCTACCGCGTCAACCCCTATCTGATCACCCGCGTGACCGACCACAAGGGGCGCGTCCTGTCGGACTTCCAGCCCCCGCCACTCACCAGCTACACGCCCGCCATAGACGCCCGCAACGCCTTCATCATGAACAGCCTGCTGCAGGAGGTGACGCGGTCGGGCACGGCGGCACGCGCGCAGGCCACGCTCAAGCGCCCGGACATCTACGGCAAGACCGGCACCACCAATGACGCGGTGGACGCGTGGTTTGGCGGCTTCCAGCCTACGCTGGCCGCAGTGACCTGGATCGGCTATGACACGCCGCGCAACCTGGGCAGCCGAGAAACCGGCGGCGGCTTGAGCCTGCCCGTCTGGATCAGCTTCATGGAAAAAGCCCTCAAGGGCGTCCCCGTGGCCGAACCCACGGTGCCCCCCGGCGTGGTGAATGTGAACGGCGAGTGGTTCTACGAAGAATACGCCCGCAACGCGGGAGTGGCCAGCGTGGGCATCGAGAACGCCGCCGCGGCGGCTGCGCCCGATGGAACGCCTGCGCCCGCTCCCGAGGAACGCAGCCGCATCCTCGACTTGTTTCGTAACTGACGCAGCCGCTTACCGCGCGCGCGGCCAGAGGCCAGAGGCCAGCACGCGGCGTCAGGGCGCGAAACGCAGCGCCAGCCCCGCCTGCACACTGGCGTTATGGCTCAGCGCAGCAAAGAATTCGCCCGCGCCCTTGGTGTCCATCCAGTGCTGGCCGTCAAAGCGGTAGTGGTAGCCGCCAGACTGCGCGGCCATCCAGACCTCGTGCAACGGTCTTTGCAGGTTGATGACGATCTGGCTGCGATTGCTGAAGGTGATGGTGACCATGCCGCCCGTGCGCTGGCTGTCCAAGTCGGCCTCTGTCTCTTCATTGATGCGATCGCAAGCCTGCTCCACCGCCAACAAAAGCTGCTCGGCACGATCCATATATTCAAGGTCGGTCATTACTACAATTTGCGTATGTTGAAATCCCGCCAAATTCTAGTCAGCACGATTGCCCTTGCTGCAAGCGCGGCAGTCCTGGGCTGCGGCCAGCGTGGCCCGCTGTTCCTGCCGACCGACCCAGCAGCGGCGCAACGCGCCACGCTGCCCGAGACGCTCAACCCCACCACCTCGCCGCGCGCCAACCCACCCGCCGCACCTTCCTCCGCCCCCGCATCCCCCTCCCGTCCATGACCTCTCCCACTCTGCCCGGCCATCCGCACGTCCATTACCGCAACCAGACTCTCTATATCGAAGACCAGCAGCTGTCCGACCTGGCGCGTGAACACGGCACGCCCTTGTATGTCTACTCGCAGGCGGCAATGCTGCAGGCCCTGCAGGCCTACCAGCGCGGTTTTGCGGGGCGCAAGGTGCAGATCTGCTACGCCATGAAGGCCAACTCTTCGCTGGGTGTGCTTCAATTTTTTGCACAGCACGGCTGTGGGTTCGACATCGTTTCTGGCGGCGAGCTACAGCGCGTGGTTGCAGCGGGTGGCGACCCGAGCAAGGTCATCTTCTCGGGCGTCGGCAAGACCCGCGCCGAGATGCGCCAGGCGCTGGAGGCCGGCATTGGCTGCTTCAACGTCGAAAGCGAGCCCGAACTGGAAGTGCTGAGCGAAGTCGCCCAGTCCATGGGGCTGCGTGCGCCGGTCAGCATCCGCGTCAACCCCAACGTGGACGCCAAGACCCACCCCTACATCTCCACCGGCCTCAAGGGCAACAAGTTCGGCATCGCCCACGAGCGCACGGTGGCCACCTACCAGCGCGCGGCGCAACTGCCCGGCCTGCGCGTGGTGGGCATCGATTGCCACATTGGCTCGCAGATCACCGACGAAACGCCCTACCTGGACGCGATGGATCGCATGCTGGATCTGGTGCAGGCCATCGAGGCCGCGGGCATCGCCATCCACCACATCGACTTTGGCGGCGGGCTGGGCATCGACTACAACGGCGACACCCCCCCGGAAGCCGATGCCCTGTGGGCCAAGCTGCTGGCGCGGCTGGACGCGCGCGGCTACGGCGACCGCCAGCTCATGATCGAGCCAGGCCGCTCGCTGGTGGGCAACGCCGGCGTGTGCCTGACCGAGGTGCTGTACGTCAAGCCGGGCGAGCAGAAAAACTTCTGCATCGTCGATGCAGCCATGAACGACCTGCCCCGCCCCGCGATGTATCAGGCCTATCACGCCATCGTGCCGCTGCAAGAGCCCGCCGCCGACCGGGTGCCGCAGGTTTATGACGTGGTTGGACCGATCTGCGAAAGCGGTGACTGGCTGGGCCGCGACCGCAGTCTGGCCGTGGCTGCCGGTGACCTGCTGGCCGTGCTGTCAGCTGGCGCGTACTGCAGCTCCATGGGCAGCACTTACAACACCCGCCCGCGCCCGGCCGAGTTGCTGATAGACGGCACTGCAACCCACCTGATTCGCGCCCGTGAAAGCGTCAGCGACATCTTTCGCAGCGAAAGACTCGTCCCGCTGCCCAAAAAAGGTTGATGGTCATCAAGCGATAACCATCGCGGGCGAGACTACCATCCCTATTTTCACAACGGGGTCATCTGCATGCCGCACCAGCCAACAGAACTGTATCGAGATAAAAACCACGCCTGCCTGATGTTCTCGGACCTGATCGAAGAAGACGGTCAGGCCGTGCAAGCCAACCAGTTCCTGATTGTGGATGACGACACCGGCGCCATCATCGACCCCGGTGGCAATCTGGCGTTCAATGAGCTGTTCATGGGCATGTCCAAGCACTTCACGCCGCAAAAGCTGTCGTACCTGATCGCCTCGCACGCCGACCCGGACATCATCGCCTCGCTGGATCGCTGGCTGACCAGCACCAAGGCCACGCTGGTCATCTCGCGCATCTGGGAGCGTTTTGCTCCGCACTTCACGAAGCTGGGCAAGACAGAAAACCGCGTCATCGGCGTGCCTGACGCCGGCGGCCACCTGCCGCTGGGCCGCCACGAGCTGGTGCTGCTGCCGGCCCACTTCATGCACTCCGAGGGCAACTTCCACTTCTACGACCCGGTCAGCCGCATTCTTTTCACGGGCGACCTGGGCGTGTCGATGACTTCGGGCGCCGAAGCCCGCGTGCCGGTGACCGACCTGGCTCCCCACATTGCGCGCATGGAGGGCTTTCACCGCCGCTACATGGTGTCCAACAAGATTTTGCGGCTGTGGACGCGCATGGTGCGCCAGTTGGACGTGGCCATGATCGTGCCGCAGCACGGCGCTCCCATCATGGGCAAGCAGGCCATCAACGACTTCTACAACTGGCTTGACGGGCTGATGTGCGGCATCGACCTGTTCGACGACCGCGCCTACCAAATCCCCACGACGCAGATCGACCCCATCACGCGCCAAGTACGCCCGCAGCTGCAGGCCGTGGGCGCCTGATGACCTGATTGACTCCTCGCCAACCACAGCCAAATCAGCCTCTAGCGCTTATGTATCAAGCGCTAACAGCTACAAATAGCATAGCAATCAGGCGGTTGCGCCGCGGCCGCGCCGCAGCCATAGCCGTGACAGCAGCAGCGTGACCAGCACGCCGGCATACACAGCCACTTCGGCAAAATCGTTCTTGCCGGCGCGCATCCAGAAAAAATGCAACACCGCCAGCCCTGCAATGAGGTACACGCTGCGGTGCAGGCGCTGCCAGCGGCGCGCGCCCAGCCAGCGAATGGCGCGATTGAAAGATGTGGCCGCCAACACCAGCAGCAAGGCGAAGCCGCCCATGCCCACCAGGATGAAGGGCCGCTTGGCCACGTCGCGCGCTATCTCGCCAGCATCCAGCCCCATGTCGAACCAGGCATAGCACAGCAAATGCAGCGCGGCGTAGGCGAAGGTCCACAGGCCCAGCATGCGCCGAAAGCGCGCCAGCGCGGGCAGCGCCAGCGTCAGGCGCAAAGGGGTGATGGCCAGGGTCAGGCACAGCATGCGCAGTGTCCAGTCACCCGTGGAGCGGATCAGCGCCTCGGCCGGATTCGCGCCCAGCCGATCAAGGGCCGCGCCAGCCACCAGCCAGACCAGCGGCAGCAGGCACAACAGCCACAGCAGCGGCTTGGCCGCGGGGTGCAGCAGCAGCCGGCCGGCTGCTGCGCGCGGGCCGGTGGCGACGGCGCCGCGGCCGGCAAGGCGTGCGTGTTCCATCAAGACAGGCTCAGTAAAACTTCTTCAGGTCCATGCCGGCGTACAGCTGGCCCACCTGGGCCTCGTAGCCGTTGAACAGCAGGGTCTTGCGCTTGCGGGAAAACAGCCCGTCCTCGCCAATGCGCCGCTCGGTGGCCTGGCTCCAGCGCGGGTGGGCCACGTCGGGGTTCACATTGGAATAAAAACCGTATTCATGGCGCGCCGCCTTGTTCCAGGCGGTGGCGGGCTCCTTGTCGGTGAAGCGGATCTTGACGATGCTCTTGGCGCTCTTGAAGCCGTACTTCCAGGGCACCACGATGCGCACCGGCGCGCCGTTCTGGTTGGGCAGCACCTCGCCATACATGCCAAAGGCCAGCAGGGTGAGCGGGTGCATCGCCTCGTCCAGGCGCAGTCCTTCGGTGTAGGGCCAGTCCAGCACGCGCGAGCCCACATAGGGCATGGTGGCCTTGTCGGCCAGGGTGACAAACTCGACGTACTTGGCGCTGCCCTGCGGCTCCACGCGCTTGATCAGCTCGGCCAGCGAGTACCCCACCCACGGAATGACCATGGACCAGCCTTCCACGCAGCGCAGGCGGTAGATGCGCTCTTCCTGCGCACTGAGCTTGAGCAGCTCTTCGATGTCAAAGCGCCGGGGCTTGTTGACCAGGCCCTCCACCTCCACCGTCCACGGGCGGGTCTTGAGCGTATGGGCGTTGCGGGCGGGGTCGGCCTTGTCGGTGCCGAATTCATAAAAGTTGTTGTAGCTGGTCGCGTCCTGATAGGCGGTGATTTTTTCCACGGTGACTGCGCCAGCCACGCTGGAACGCTGACCCGCCAGGGCCGCCAGCCGGCCGGGCGCCTGGCCGGTCTGCGCCAACGCCTGGCGGCCGGCCCAAGACGCCAGCGCTGCCCCGGCCGCTCCACCCGCCAGCTGGCGCAGCAGCGCACGGCGCTGCGCATAAACGGCTGGCGGCGTGATCTCGCTGGCGTGCGGGTGGTCGAATGCGCTTTCGTGGTTGCGGATGAGCATGGCAGGACTCCTGGGACTGTGACAGCCCGAGTCTGCGCCAAGCCCTGCATCCGCGTGCGGCGCAGGGATTCATGCGGCGATGCGATTCACTATTAAAAATATAGCTTCAAGCGCCTTCATCACAACGGTTAGAGCCCGAAAACACCTCAACCGCCTGAATGCTGCGGATACCCGCGTGCACCAGCCCGAAATGGCTCTACAGACCGCCGGTACGCTTGATCTTGGGGTCGGAGTAGGTCAGCGACTGCTTGTCTTGCGCCTGCTGGGCCTGCTGGGCCAGGCGCTCGGGAAGCGTGGCCTTGTTGATTTCCTGCGCCAGATCCACGGCCTCGGCGCGTGCGCGCCACAACGTCTGGAGAAACTCCAGAAGCTGCTTGGAAATAGGCTCCTTGGGCGGCTCCTCGGGTTCCTTGGGGGCGTCTTTCTTGGCTTCGGACACCGTCCAGTCGCGGTTGGCCTCGTCGGGTACAGAAGGCTCGGTGGGCTCGCGCAACGTGGTGCCCTCGCCAAGGCGGTCTGTGGACTCGACAGGATTGGCCGCGTGCACCGGCCGCACTGGCACCGGGCCCGAAGCACCCGTGGAATACAAATCCGCACCCTGGCTACGCCACTGGGTGGGCGATCGGTCAACAGGTGGTATTTGCATGGCGTGGATCCCCTCATGGTTAACGACGGGTGATAGCTACGAGTACCACGTCGTCGTACTTCTTAAACGGCAACTTGACGGGGAAATTAAGGCCTTTTCGCGCAATCGGGCACAACCGGGGGTTTTTACCTGGTCGTAATGCATCCGCACTGCCACGGCGGCAGCACTTTGGCAGACCTGTTTGACTGGGCCGAATCAGGCGCTGGACGCATGAACCATGCGCAAGGCGCTATAAAAAACGCTCGAGCAGCTTGCGCGAGCCGCGATCCAGCGCCGTGACATCGGGTAAAGAGAATTGCAGGCCGTCGCTGGCGGCGATCAGCAGCTTGGTGCGACCAGACAGGCGGCGGATGTCCTCCTCGGCCTTGAGCACCAGCTGCGTGGCGCCGCGGTCGGTGTCCACGTCCCAGGTGCTGGGCGTGGAAAAGCTGGAGACTGAGCGGATACGCGTGATGGTGGGCACAAACTCGCGCGCCGCCAGTTCTTCGTCGATCAGCGCGTGCACGGCGGGCGGCAATTGATCTACGCGCTGCACCCAGGCCAGCTCATGGCCGTCCGGGCCCACCAGCGACAGGCCTTCACCCGGCGCCGCAATGGGAAAGGCGCGCACGGGCGTCACGCCGACATGCTCGCTGCCGTCGGCCAGTTGCAGCACCAGGCGGCCGTGGGGGTTGCGGTGCAGCTTCAGGCCCTCGCTTGCTGCTGAATGCGGGGCCGTTGCGGTGTTGGTGTTCATCGCCAAATCCTCTGGTCACTGGCCTGCGGGGTGGGCGCTGTGCAGGCGGGGGCTGTCAATCAGCACACCCGCGGCCTGGGCATCTTCTTCGGCGCGCCGCGCCTGGGCCTCGTACAGGCGCCAATACGCACCCTGCTGCGCCATCAACTCGTCGTGCGGGCCCACTTCGACGATCTCGCCGCGGTCCATGACCACCAGGCGGTCGGCCTTGCGCAGCGTGGACAGGCGGTGGGCAATGGCAATGGTGGTGCGGCCCTGCACCAGGTTGTCCAGCGCCTTCTGGATTTCTTTTTCGGTCTCGGTGTCCACGGCGGACGTGGCCTCGTCCAATATCAGGATGCGCGGGTCAATCAGCAGCGCGCGCGCAATCGAGATGCGCTGGCGCTCACCGCCCGACAGTCCCTGGCCGCGCTCGCCCACCAGGCTGTCGTAGCCGTGCGGCAGGCGCAAGATGAACTCATGCGCGTGCGCGGCGCGCGCGGCGGCCACAATCTCGTCGCGCGTGGCGTCGGGCTTGCCGTAAGCGATGTTCTCGGCGATGGTGCCGAAGAACAAAAACGGCTCCTGCAGCACCAGGCCGATGTGGCGACGGAAATCCGCCACCGCCATGCGGCGGATGTCCACGTCGTCCACCAGGATCGCGCCGTCGCTCACGTCATAAAAGCGGCTGATCAGGTTGACCAGGGTGCTTTTGCCAGAGCCGCTGTGGCCCACCAGGCCGATCATCTCGCCGGGGCGAATGGTCAGCGACAGGTTCTTGATGACGGTGCGGCTGCCGTAGCGAAAGCCCACGCCCCGCATCTCGATGCCGCCTTGCACCTGCTGCACCCGTACCGGGTTGACGGGGTCGGGCACGTTGCTTACGTGGTCCAGGATGTCAAAGATGCGCTTGGCACCGGCGGCAGCCTTTTGCGTGACGGAGACGATGCGGCTCATCGAATCCAGCCGTATGTAAAAGCGCCCGATGTACGCAATGAAGGCCGCCAGCACGCCCACGGTGATCTGGTTCTGGGCCACCAGCCAGATGCCGAAGCCCCAGACCACCAGCAGCCCCACTTCAGTCATCAGCGAGACAGTGGGCGAGAACAAACTCCAGGTCTTGTTGAGCTTGTCGTTAACCTCCAGGTTGTGCTGGTTGGCCGCGCGAAAGCGGTCGGCCTCGCGCTTTTCCTGGGCGAAGGCCTTGACCACGCGGATGCCGGGGATGGTGTCGGCCAGCACGTTGGTGACCTCGGACCACACGCGGTCGATCTTCTCGAAACCGGTGCGCAGCTTGTCGCGCACGGTGTGGATCAGCCAGGCAATGAAGGGCAGCGGCACCAGCGTGACCAGCGCCAGCCATGGGTTGATGGAAAACAGAATCACCGCCGTCATGCAGATCATGAGCACGTCGGTCGCAAAGTCCAGGGCATTGAGCGACAAGAAGACGTTGATGCGGTCTGTCTCTGAACCGATGCGCGCCATCAGATCCCCCGTGCGCTTGCTGCCGAAGTAGTCCAGCGACAGCCGCATCAGGTGCTCATACGTGGTGGTGCGCAGGTCGGCGCCGATGCGCTCGGACACCAGCGCCAGGATGTAGGTGCGCGCCCACCCCAGCCCCCAGGCCAGCAGCGCCGCCAGCAGCAGCCCGCCCAGGTACATGCCGGCCTGGGCAAAGTCGATGGGCCGCCCGCTTTGGTAGGGGATGAGGATGTCATCCATCAGCGGGATGGTCATGTACGGCGGCACCAGCGACGCGGCGGTGGAGGCCAGCGTGAGCGCAAAACCGGCGGCCAGCTGCTTTTTGTAGGGCCGCGCAAAGCGCCACAGGCGCAGCAGCACCCAGGTGGAAGTCTGCGGCGCCTGCTGGCGCGCGCAGGCGGTGCACTCGTCGCTGTCCGGCGGCAGCGGCGTGCCGCAGGCAGCGCAACGCGGCACGTCGTCCTCATCGGGTGACTGCGCGCCTGGCGGGCCGTCCAGGCGCTGCACCTGGCGCTCCAGCCTCTGCTGCAGGTGCAGCGCCTGAGGGTGGCGCCCCAGCGTGAAGCGCCACAGCGCCAGGCGACTGTCTGCGTCGTGCAGCGACAGCTGGCCCACTCCGCCATGATCCTGCATGCGCAGGGCCATGCCGGGCGCCAGAGGCCAGTCGCGCACAGGTGCACCGGCGGTGCAGGCCAGCAGACGCCGCTCGGTCAGCACCAGCATGCCCGGCGCAAAGCGCAGGTCGGCCGTCAGGTCAACCTCGAAGGCAGCCTGTACGTTTTCGTCGGGAGCGAGCACTGCCCGCACCTCGGCCCCCCAGGGGCCAGACAAGACACCCGAGGCGTCCACAGAATGGTGATGTTGCATTTGGTTTTGTATGTCCATCCCCGCACAGGCGGAGATTTGCCGGTCTGGCCCACGCCACTGGGCGGCATTGTGGGCCACTGCGCTGCAGCTCCACCCTTTAGTAACGCACATCATCGGCCCACGGCTGACACTGCGTCGATGTGATTCACCCCCACATCAGCGCACAATTGCCCGTCACAGGCATTGCCGCAATCGCCGCACCCCTGCGGTCACCCGATTCTTCCCACCTGCACTTCATGGCCACATTCAACGAAATCCAACTGCTGCGCACCACTTACCTGCGCGGCCCCAGTGTCTGGACCTACCGCCCGGTTCTTGAAGTCTGGCTGGATCTGGGCGAACTGGAGGACTACCCCTCCAACAAGATTCCCGGTCTCAACGACCGCCTGACCGCCTGGCTGCCCGACCTGGTGGAGCACCACTGCGGCGTGGGCGAGCGCGGCGGCTTTTTGCTGCGCCTGAGAGAAGGCACCTGGATGGGCCACGTGCTGGAGCACGTGATCATTGAGTTGCTCAACCTCTCGGGCATGCCGGCCGAGTTCGGGCAGACGCGCGAGATTTCCCGGCGCGGGGTCTATCGCATGGTGTTCCGCTGCCCCGAAGAGGCCGTGGCCCGCGTGGCGCTGGAACATGGCCACCGCCTGCTGATGGCGGCCATCAACGACGAGGCGTTTGACCTCAAGGCCGCCATCCACGCCATCAAGACGGCCATCAACGACCGCTACCTGGGCCCCAGCACCGGCTGCATCGTCGATGCCGCGGGTGCCCGGCGCATCCCGCACATCCGCCTGAATGACGGCAACCTGGTGCAACTGGGCTATGGCGCCGCGCAGCGCCGCATCTGGACGGCCGAGAGCGACCAGACCAGCGCCATCGCCGAGGGCATCGCGCAAGACAAAGACTTCACCAAACGGCTGCTGGCCTCGTGCGGCGTGCCCGTGCCCGAGGGCCAGGTCGTCAAGAACGCCGACGAAGCCTGGGAAGTGGCACAGGACATCGGCTTTCCCGTCACCGTCAAGCCGTCGGACGGCAACCACGCGCGCGGCGTGACGCTGGAGCTGTCGCGCGAGGCCGACATCAAGGCCGCCTTTGCGCTGGCCGAGCCCGAGGGCTCTGAGGTCATCGTCGAAAAATTCATCGACGGCGTGGAGCACCGCCTGCTGGTGGTGGGCGGCAAGGTGGTCGCCGCCACCAAGGGCGAGCCGGTGAGCGTGCACGGCAACGGCCACGCCACGCTGCGCGAGCTGGTGGCCGTGCTCAACCAGGACCCGCGCCGCGGCCCCGAGCAGGAATACCCGCTGGACTGGATCGACCTGGACAAAGGTGCCGTGCAGCTGGAGCTCCGGCGCCAGGGCGTCACGCCCGACACCGTAGTCCCCAAGGGCCAGAGCGTGCTGCTGCAGCGCAACGGCAACATGGCCATCGACTGCACCGACGACGTGCACCCCGACGTGGCCTACTATGCCCAGCTGGCCGCAAAAATCGTCGGCCTGGACATTGCGGGCATGGACATGATCCTGAAAGACGTGTCCAAGCCCATGAAGGAACAAGGCGGCGCCATCCTCGAGGTGAATGCCGGCCCCGGCCTGCTGATGCACCTCAAGCCCACCAGCGGCGCGCCGCGCCCCGTCGGCCAGGCCATCGTCGAGCACCTGTTCCCCGCCACTGCCGACGAGGGCACGGGCGCCGGGCGCATCCCCATCGTGGGCATTGCCGGCACGCGCCACAACGCCTTCACCGCGCGTTTTGTCGGCTGGCTGCTGCAGCTGTCAGGCAAGCTGACGGGCGTGGCCAGCAGCGAGGGCATGTTCCTGAACAACCGCCGAACGCAAAAGACCAACACCGCCGACTGGGCCGGCGCGCACCGCCTGCTGACCAACCCGCTGGCGCAGGCCGCGGTCATCCAGACCACGGCCCGCTCCATCCTGGAAGAAGGCCTGGCCTACGACCGCTGCCTGGTCGGCGTGGTGACCGACATGGACGGCTTTGAAACCCTGGCCGACCACGACGTGCTGGAGCAGGCCCAGATGACACGCGTGCTGCGCACCCAGATCGACGTGGTGCTGGACGAAGGCGCGGGCGTGCTCAACGCCGACATCGAGCAGGTGGCCGACCTGGCGCGCCTGTGCGACGGCGAGGTGCTGCTGTATTCGCTGAGCGCCGACAACCCGGTGATTGCCGAGCACCGCGCCCAGAACAACAACGGTCGCGACGGCCGCGCGGTGTTCGTGCGCGGCGAGCAGGTGGTGCTGGCCACGGGCGCCAGCGAGCGCGTACTGGGCACGCTGGCCGCACTGAGCCTGCCCGGCGGCCACCGCCCCGAAACCGCCGCGCTGCTGGCCGCAGTGGCTGCGGCGTGGTCCATGGACATCGGGCCGGACCTGATTGCCGCGGGCATCAAGACCTTCGACTACGCCGGATAAGCGCCGCATTTGCTATTGAATGCATAGCTACTAGCGCTTATCCCATAAAGGCTGAATGCCAATTTGAATCAACACCGGGCTGAAAGAACACACCATGCAGATCACCCGCATCCGCGCCCTGCGCGGCCCCAACCTCTGGAGCCGCAACACCGCCATCGAGGCCGTAGTGCACTGCGAGCCGCACGAGTGCGACCACGCCAACCTCTCCGGCTTTGAAGACCGCCTGCGCGCGCGCTTCCCCCAGATCGGCGCACTGCAGCCCCAGGGCGCCGGGCAGCGCCTGTCGCTGGCCCATGTGCTGGAGGCCGCTGCGCTGTCGCTGCAGGCCCAGGCTGGCTGCCCCGTCACCTTCAGCCGCACCCAGGCCACGCTGGAGCCCGGCACCAGCCAGGTGGTCGTCGAATACACCGAAGAAGCCGTGGGCCGCCTGGCCATGGAGCGCGCCGAAGCCCTGGTGCAGTCCGCGTTGGCCGACACGCCCTTCGATGCCGACGCCACCATCGCCGGGCTGCGCGAGCTGGACGAGGACGAGCGCATCGGCCCGTCCACCGGCGCCATCGTCGATGCGGCCGTAGCGCGCGGTATACCGTTTCGGCGCCTGACCAGCGGCTCGCTGGTGCAGCTGGGCTGGGGCTCCAAGGCGCGCCGCATCCAGGCCGCCGAGCTGGACACCACCAGCGCCGTGGCCGAATCTATCGCCCAGGACAAGGACCTGACCAAGCGCCTGCTGCACGCCGCTGGCGTGCCCGTGCCGCTGGGCCGCCCGGTGGCCGACGTGGAAGACGCCTGGAAAGTCGCCCAGGAAGTGGGCCTGCCCGTGGTGGTCAAGCCGCAAGACGGCAACCAGGGCAAGGGGGTGGTGGTCAACATCACCACCCGCGAGGGCCTGGAGGCAGCCTACAAGACCGCCCGCGAATTTGGCGACGAGATCATGGTCGAACGCTTCCTGCCCGGCCACGACTTCCGCCTGCTGGTGGTGGGCCACCAGCTCGTGGCCGCCGCGCGCCGCGAGCCGCCCCAGGTGCTGGGCGACGGCGTGCACACCATCCGCGAGCTGGTGGACATCGTCAACCAGGACCCGCGCCGCGGCTCGGGCCACGGCACGGCGCTGACCAAGGTGCGCCTGGACGACATCGCCATCGCGCGCATCGCCTCCGAGGGCCTCACGCCCGACTCCGTGCCCGTGCAGGGCCAGCGCGTGGTGCTGCGCAACAACGCCAACCTGTCCACCGGCGGCAGCGCCACCGACGTGACCGACGATGTGCACCCCGAGATCGCCGCGCGCGCCATTGAGGCCGCGCAGACCATCGGCCTGCACATCTGCGGTGTGGACGTGGTCTGCGAGACCATGCTCAAGCCCCTGGAAGAGCAAAACGGCGGCATTGTCGAAGTCAACGCCGCACCGGGCCTGCGCATGCACCTGGCCCCGTCGTTCGGCAAGCCGCGCAACGTGGGCGTGCCCATGGTCGATGAGCTGTTCGCCCCCGGCCAGGACGGGCGCATCCCACTGGTGGCCGTGACCGGCACCAACGGCAAGACCACCACCACGCGGCTGATCGGCCAGCTGTTTGCCGCGCACGGCCTGCGTGTGGGCATGACCAACACCGACGGCGTGTACGTCAACGGCCGCCAGATCGACAGCGGCGACTGCTCCGGCCCGCGCAGCGCGCGCAACGTGCTGTTCCACCCCGAGGTGGACGCGGCCGTGCTCGAATGCGCGCGCGGCGGCATCCTGCGCGAAGGCCTGGGCTTTGACCGCTGCCAGGTGGCCGTGGTCACCAACGTGGGCGCGGGCGACCACCTGGGGCTGAACTTCATCACCACCGTGGAAGACGTCGCCGTGCTCAAGCGCGTGATCGTGCAGAACGTGGCCGCCGACGGCTACGGCGTGCTCAACGCCGCCGACCCGCACGTGGCCGCCATGGCCAGCGTGTGCCCGGGCAAGGTGATCTTCTTCGCCGCCGACCGCCACCACCCCGTCATGGCCACGCACCGCGCCCAGGGCAATCGCGTGGTGTACGTGGATGGGGACTCCATCGTGGCGGCCGAGGGCTCGTGGCGCGAGACCATCCCCCTGCGCGAAATCCCGATCACCCGCGCAGGCGCGATCGGTTTTCAGGTCGAGAACGTCATGGCCGCCATTGGCGCAGCCTGGGGCATGGGGCTGCCCTGGCAGACCATCCGCCGCGGCCTGGCCGGTTTCCTCAACGACAGCGACAACGCCCCTGGCCGCTTCAACGTGATGGACTTTCGCGGCGCCACCGTGATTGCCGACTACGGCCACAACCCCGACGCCATGCGTGCGCTGGTGCAGGCCGTGCAGGCCATGCCGGCGCGCCAGCGCAGCGTGGTGATCAGCGGCGCTGGCGACCGCCGCGACCAGGACATCATCGAACAGACCCAGATCCTGGGCGCCGCGTTTGACGACGTGATCCTGTATCAGGACGCCTGCCAGCGCGGCCGCGCCGACGGCGAAGTGCTGGCCCTGCTGCAAAAAGGCCTGGAGGGCGCGCCGCGCACGCGCTACGTGACCGAGATCACGGGCGAGTTCATCGCCATCGACCACGCGCTGGATCGCCTGCAGCCTGGCGACCTGTGCCTGGTGCTGGTGGATCAGGTGGAGGAAGCCCTGGCCCACCTGCAGCGCCGCTGCGCCGAGGCCGCCACCTGCGCAGGTGCCGTATGACGGCTCTGCGCAACGCCCTGGCGGCTACGACGCTTGCCGCAGCCTGCCTGGTTACGGCCAGCGCGGCCGAGTCCGACCGCATCGGCACGGTGGACACCGCCTTCCAGTGGATTGGCCGCGACCACGACATCATCGTCGAGGCCTACGACGACCCCCTGGTGTCTGGCGTGACCTGTTACGTCTCGCGTGCGCGCACCGGCGGCATCAAAGGCACGCTGGGCCTGGCCGAAGACCGCGCCGAAGCCTCCATCGCCTGCCGCCAGGTCGGGCCCATCGCGTTCACGCAGCCGCTCAAGGCGCAGCAGGAGGTGTTCAGCGAGCGCATGTCCATCCTGTTCAAGCGCCTTCGCGTGGTGCGCATGGTGGACGCCAAGCGCAATACGCTGGTCTATCTGACCTACTCCGAAAAACTCATCGACGGATCGCCGCAAAACAGCGTGACGGCTGTACCCGTGGACCGGCAGACGCCCATTCCGCTGCGCTGATCCCGGTTGCAAGCCCGGGCGCGCGACCGGCCAGCGCCCGCAGCCCTGTCCCCCAGGAACACATCTGAGCGGTTGCACCGCACCGCATGCGTTACGGCAGCGGTGTCCATGCCGCAGTTGCCCCAGGGGCCAAACGCACGCATTCCAACGCGTAACCGGTGCAAGCTGTACACTGGCGCGCTTTGGCGAGTGAACCGCCGCCTTGTCGCAGGCACGCCAACGGCCACTTTTACGGCACCTTTTGCGGCCTTCAGCCCCTGCGCGGTTCCCGTGCCTGGTGCCCGCGTCTGGTGCCTCAAACCCTGCCACCTTTGCTGCAACGGGCGCCCCGCGCCACGCACAGCCGCCGGGCCAACCGCCCTCCAGCTGCAGCAACCAGAACTGGCAGATGCCCCTGGTGCACACACCGGCGTCTTGCGCGGGCGATGCCCCATCGCCCATCCCGCGCCGGGGTTGCCGGCGCATCCGTCGTGTGCATTGCGCACACACCCCGAGCGAGCGCGGACCGCAGCCAGTCACCACCGGCCGCACCCGTCAACACTCGCCCTGACACAAAGGAGTTACATGTCCAATAAAGAAGAACTGATCGAGATGCAAGGCAAGGTCGATGAGGTGCTGCCCGATGCGCGCTTTCGCGTCACCCTCGACAACGGCCACCAGCTGGTCGCCTACTCGGGCGGCAAAATGCGCAAGCACCGCATTCGCGTGCTGGCCGGCGACACGGTGTCTCTGGAGCTCTCACCCTACGACCTGACCAAAGGCCGCATCACCTTCCGCCACTTGCCCCCACGCGCAGGCGGCGCACCGCGCGCACCGGCCCGCCCTCGCCGCTAAAGCTCGCCCCTGTCCTCCGCCAGCGCTTCGCGCACTGGTTGCGGGCGTCGCTTGAAAAAGCGCCACCGACCTGAAAGCTCGGGCACACTAGCGTGCGCCACGCGGCAATGCAGCAACGCGGCAGCGACCACAGGTTCAATCGACCCATCCCCCTTTGCCCCGGGGGCGGCTAGGAGGAGCGGATGATCGACACGGCGGACATACCTTTGGTGGTGGATCTGGACGGCACGCTGACGCCCACGGACACCTTGCTGGAGTCAGTGGTGCAGCTGGCCAAGCGCTCTCCCATCCACCTGCTGCGACTGCCTTTTTGGCTGCTGCGCGGCAAAGCCGGGTTCAAAGAAGCGGTAGCCGCCCACGTCGGCATCGATGCCGAAAGGCTCCCCTACAACGCGCCGCTGGTGGACTATCTGCGCGCCGAAAAATCCCGCGGGCGCCAGATCGTACTGGCCACGGCGGCGCACCACTCGATTGCCGACGCGGTGTCTGCGCGCCTGGGACTGTTTGACCAGGTGCTGGCCACGCGAACCGGGCACAACCTCAAGGGCCCGGCAAAACTGCAGGCCATCCAGGATCATGTGGGCGAGGCTTTCGTGTATGCCGGCGACTGCACGGCCGACCTGCCCATCTGGCAGCGCGCCAGGGCGGCCATCTTGGTGGGTGTGCCGCAGCATGTTGCGGCGCAGGTGCGCCAGGCGACCCCCATAGAGCGCGACTTTCCCCGAGCCCGCACTGGCCTGGCCACCTGGCTGCGCGCGCTGCGCGTGCACCAGTGGATCAAGAACCTGCTGCTGTTCGTGCCGCTGCTGACCACCTTCGAGTTCACCGACCCCGACAAGCTGATCCACATGGTGCTGGCCTTCATGGCCTTTTCGCTGGCTGCGTCGGCCACCTACGTCGTCAACGACCTGTGGGACCTGGGCAGCGACCGCGTCCACCCGCGCAAACGCCTGCGCCCCTTTGCCAGCGGCGCCCTGCCCATTCACCACGGGCTGGTTGTCGCGGGCGCGGCGCTGGCGGCATCGCTGGGCTTGGCCGCGGCCGTATCGCCAGGCTTTGTCGGCATGCTGCTGACCTACCTGGCGCTGACAAGCCTGTACAGCTGGGTCATCAAGGAGTACGTGCTGATGGACGTACTGATGCTGTCGCTGCTCTACACCATCCGCATCCTGGCCGGCTCGGTGGCGATCGGGGTGGCCACCAGTTCGTGGCTGCTGGCGTTCTCGGTCTTCATCTTCCTGAGCCTGGCCCTGGTCAAGCGCTGCGCGGAGCTGGTAGCCATGCATGAGTCGGGCGCAAAGGCCACCCGGGGGCGCGACTACCGCGTGAGCGACCTGGTGGTGCTGTGGCCGCTGGGCGTGGGCGCGGCGCTGTGCGCGGTAGTGGTGTTCGGCTTGTTTATCAGCGCCCCCGAAACGCAGACGCGCTACGGCACGCCGCAGCTGCTGTGGCTGGTGGCCATGGGCCTGGTCTATTGGATGGCGCGCCTGTGGATCAAAACCTCGCGCGGCGAGATGCATGATGACCCCGTCGTCTATGCACTCAAAGACCGCGGCAGCCGCCTCACGGTGCTGGCCATGATTGCCGTGGTCGTGGCGGCACATTCTCTTGTTCTGGATCTGCAACCATGAAGACCTTCGCCATTGCCCTGCTGAGCATCGCACTGTCGGTGACGGCCCAATTCCTGTTGAAGGCAGGCATGTCGCAACCCGGCGTCCGCGCGGCCATGGCATCGGCACAGGCGCTGGACAGCACGCTCGCCGTCCTGGCCAACCCTTACGTGCTGGGCGGGTTTGCGCTCTACGGCCTGGGCGCCGTCGTCTGGCTGGGGGTCTTGTCCCAATGGGATGTCAGCAAGGCCTATCCGCTGGTGGGATTGGGCTTTGTGCTGACGGTGGCGGCCGGCCTGATGATGGGCGAGCAGGTTTCGGTCTTGCGCGCGGGCGGCGTGGCGCTGATCTGCGCCGGGGTGTTTATGGTGGCGCGCTCCTGACTGCCGCCCTCGCCATAGCGCACCAGGCGCTCAGGGCGCATGCCGCGCCAGCATCTCGAGCACGTAGCGGCTCGGAATCGCGTAGGTGATGCCGGATGGCTGGCTCAGGGCTGCTTCGCGCGTGGTTTTGATGTGCACCATGCTGATGACGCCCAGCACCTCGCCGCTGCGCGGGTCGAACAAGGGGCCGCCGCTGTTGCCAGGATAGGCCGTGGCATCGAGCTGGAACACCTGCACCGGCCCGGCGCGCAGGCTGACAATGGCGCGCTCGCTCAGCTGCTGGCTGGTCGGGCTGGGCAAGGCGATGGTGGTGATGGACGCAACGCCGGCGCGGTGCGTGACCGACGAAAAACCCAGCAGCCCGCCAATCGGAAAGCCCATCAACGCCAGCTCCTGCCCCTCGCGCACCGGATCGGACGCGGCCACCTTGAGCGCTGCGACCGGTGGCCCCTCGATGTGCAACAGCGCCAGGTCTTGCAGCGGGTTCAGCTCCAGCACCCGGGCCTTGCGCATCAGCCAGGCATTGCCACCAGATCGCACCTGCACGACCAGCGCCTGCTCGTTGGGACTGGCGGCGGGGCCAGACGTGGAGCCGGGCATCGGGCCGGACGGGGTGACGGATGAATCCATGCGGGTCACGACATGGGCGCTGGTCACCACGCGCAGGCCGTCACCCACCACGAAGCCGGCGCCCACGTAGCGAAACCGCGGGTTGTCGGTCGCGGAGTAGGTGCCGACCAGCACCACCGCCGGCTTGACCCGCTCCACCGTATCAGGCAGCTGCGCCCGTGCGCTGCCCGCCGGCAGCCACGCGGGCAAGAGCACGCACGACAGCAGCGCAAGCCTGCGTTGGCAATTCATGGGGCGATATCGCGGGCCGGTTGGAGACAAGGGCGTGGTTTCCAAGGAGGGCTGAATCGGGTTCACGCAGGGTTCAAAGCGACTTCTTCAGCTCCTGCACCTCGGCCTGCGCTCGATAGCGCTCCCCTGCGGCTGACAACTCATCGAGCAGGGTGCGTGCGGCGTCCTTGTGTCCCGCCTTGATGTGGATTTTGGCCAGGTTCAGCTTGTAGTCCAGCTGCTGCGGCTGCATTTGCACCACGCGCTTTTGCAGCTCCAGAGCCCGGTCGTGCTGGTTGGCGAACGACAGCAGCATGGCCCAGGTGTCCATGAACGCGGGCTGGTTGGGCACCAGCGCATTGGCGCGCTGCGCATCGGCCAGCGCGCCGTCGCGGCCCAGCTGGCCCTTGACCCAGGCCAGGTTGTTCAGGGCAATGGCATTGTTGGGCTGCAACGCCATCACGCGCTCGTACTGGCGCTGGCTTTCCTGCAGGTCTTTGCTGGCCAGCGCGCGGGCGCCCAGGTACAGGGGGAAGGCGGCATCCTTGGCATGCGTGCGCTGCCACTCGGCGGCCCAGCGGTCGGCCTCGGGCCGCTTGCCGGCTAGCATCAGCACCTCGTGCTGGCGCACGGCCAGCTCGGCGCTGGCAGGCACTTGTTTGATGCCGGTTCGCAGCACGTCGATGGCCTTGTCCCAGGCCTTGCCCGCCGCGTGAATCTCGCCCTCCAACGCGTAGCCGGCGGCCTCTTTGGGCCTTTGCTTTTGCACGGTGCGGGCAATGGCAAGGGCTTCGTCGGCCCTGCCATCGGCCATGGCCAGGCTCACCAGACCCCGCTGCGCATCCAGCGCGCGGGGCTCGACCTCCAGCGCCTTGCGCAGGTTTTGGCCGGCGCCAGCGCGATCATTGGCCGCCATTTGGGCGCTGGCCATGCGCAGATAAGGCACGGGCGATTGCGGCTGCAGGGCCGCCATGCGGTTGAAGCTGGACAGCGCCTGGTTGTGCTCACCATTGGCCAGTTGCGCACGCCCCAGCGCGTCGGCCAGCTGCGCGCTGTCGGACAGCGCGGCCGCCGCCTGCTGCGCCACGGCCAGGGCCTCCTTGGGCTCGCCGCTGCGCAGGTGGTGCTCCACCAATAGCTGGCGCGGCACGGGATTGTTGGGCGCGCCGTCTGCCGCCTTGCGCAAGATGGCGGCCTGCTCTGCCTTGTCGGCGCCGTTGGCGGCCCGCAGCTCCAGCAGCATGACATGCGCCTGCACATTGGCCGGGTCGCGCTTGATGGCCGCCTCGATGCGCGTGCGGGCGTCGTCGGGGCGCTTTTCGGCGTTGTCGATCACCGCCAGCACGCCCACCGCGGGAAAGTAGTTGGGGTCGATCTCCAGCGCCCGCTCCAGGGCCTTGCGGGCGCCCGCCGCATCTTGCTTGAGCAGCAGCGCCCGGCCGCGCAGGAACACGGGCAGCACGTCGGCAGGGCGTTTTTTCTCCAGCAGATCAATGGCCTTGAGGGCCTGGTCCACCTTGCGCCCCTGCAGCAGCGCATTGATCAGGGCCAGGTCGGCCACCACGCCTTCGTCGGATGCAGCAATGCTTTGCAGCGCACCCAGCGCCGCCTCGCCCTTGCCTGCGGCCAGCTGGCTCATGGCCAGCGACGTGCGCATGACCGCGTTTTGCGGCGCCAGGCTGGACGCGCGGGCAAAGTAGCGCTGCGCCTTGTCCACATCGCCTTGCAGCATGTGGGCCTGCCCCGCCAGCGCCAGCATGCTGGGGTCGCGGTCGCTGCTGTCAATGTCGGGCGGCAGCGTGGCGATGGCCTTGTCCAGCCGCCCCAGCCGCATCTGGGTGGTGATCAGGCCGCGCCGCGCCATGGCCAGACCGGGGTTGAGTTGCAGCGCCTTGGTCAGCGAGGCCTCGGCCTGTACGTTGGCGCCCCGCTGCAGATCGGTCATGCCCGCCAGCTCCAGGGCACGTGGGTTCTCGGGCGTCAGCCGCAGGAGTTTTTGCACCTCTTCCTGCGCCGCCTTGAAGTCATTTTTGCTGTAGGCCAGCATGGCCTGCAGATACAGGGTCTGGGGTTTTTCGGGGGCGGCTTTTGCCAGCACTTGCAAGGCCTGCGCGGCTTCGTCGGATTTGCCCTGGAAGATCAGCAGCTCGACAACCGCCGCCTGCCCTTCGGTGTAGGTGGCGTCAGCCTGCACCGACTGGCGGTAGGCCTGCATTGCGGCGTCGGCGTCGCGCTTGCCGTACAGCAGGATGTCGCCGCGCAGCTTGATCGCCTCGGCTGCGGCGGGCGACTGACCCGGTATCTTCTCCAGGCCCGCCAGGGCGCCATCCATATCGCCGCGGCGAACCTGGGCGCGCGCCTGCTCGATCAACGCAGGGGCGTAGTCGGCCTTGGCCCGCAGCGCGTCATTGAGGCTGGCCCGGGCCTTGTCTTCGTCGCCCTGGCGCAGCCAGGCCTGGGCCACGGTGGTTTTCAGGCTGGCCTGCGCCTGGGCATCGGCCAGTTGCAGGCCGACGTAGTCGGAGGTGATCTTGCCGTACTGCCTAAGCTCCAGCATGGTCTGGGCCAGCTGCGGCACCACCTGCTCGGGCGGCGCCCCCTGATCCTGGGCTTTTCTGAACTCAGTCTCGGCGCCCTGCACATCGCCCGTTGCATGCAGCGCCTGGCCCAGCATCAGGCGCGCCCGAGGATCGCCGGGCCGGCTTTGCAGCGCATTTTTAAGCTGGATGATCGCGGCCGGCGCGTCGTTCCTGCTCAGGTAATCCTGAGCCGATGCCACCATTGCATCGGGATCGTCTCGGCCACAGGCCGAGACCAGCAGCGTTGCCGCCAGGGCAACTGCGGCCACACGGGTACGGGACGGGCAGATGCCACGAGCGAAGATGCGGGAGTTGAGAGCCGTCATGGTCATCCTCTGCGGTGCAAACAAGGGGGGTCAGAAGCTGGGAGGCCATTGGCCGCGCCCGAAAAGCGCGTCAAAACGCCGCCCATCAAGGCGCAAAACGCAGCCATGGCACGGGCTGTGGCGAGTATTTGCAACGATGAGTGGTGGTGTTTTGGCGGGCAAGGCGGGCATGGGCAATTGCCTCTCAGGCTCTCAGGCCTTCAGGCCCAGGCGGTGCATCAGGTCATACAGGGTGGGGCGGCTGACGCCCAGCAGGTCGGCAGCCTTGGCGACCGTGCCGTCGGCGCGGGCCAGCGCGGCCAGCACGGCGCGCTGCTCTGCGGCCTCGCGCATCTGGCGCAAGTCCAGCGAGCGGTCATCGTCCATGCCCTCGGCGGCGGCCAGTCCGACGTCTTCCGCAGTGATCTGGTTGCCCTCGGCCATGATGCTGGCGCGCTTGATGCGGTTTTCAAGCTCGCGGATGTTGCCGGGCCAGGGGTGGGCCTCGATGGCGCGCAGTGCATCGTCGGCCAGCGTCAGGCTGCGGCCATGCTCGCCGCCAAAGCGGCGCACGAAGGCATGGGCCAGCAGCGCCGCATCGCCCACGCGCGCTCGCAGGGGAGGTATCTCGACCACGATCTCGGCCAGGCGGTAGTACAGGTCTTCGCGGAAGCTGCCGTCCTTGATGCACTGCGCCAGATCGCGGTGGGTGGCGCACACCACGCGCACATCCACGGCAATGCCCTGGCGGCCGCCGACGCGCTCGACCACGCGCTCTTGCAAAAATCGCAGCAGCTTGGCCTGCAGGGACAAGGGCATGTCGCCGATTTCGTCGAGCATGAGGGTGCCACCGTTTGCCGTCTCGATCTTGCCCGGCGTGGTTTTTGCGGCGCCCGTGAAGGCGCCCTTTTCGTAGCCAAACAGCTCGCTCTCCAGCAGGTTGTCGGGGATGGCTGCGCAATTGATGGCCACAAAACTGCCCTTCTTGCGCTGCGACTGCTGATGCAGCCCGCGCGCCAGAACCTCTTTGCCAGTGCCGCTTTCACCCAGCAGCATGACGGACGCATTGGTGTTGGCCACCTTCTCGATGGTGCGGCAGATGCGCAGCATCTGCGGGTCGCGCGTGATCAGGCCCGACAGCGCATCCGGCATCTGCATGGCCCGCAGGCGCCGGTTTTCGGCCTGCAGCCGGTGCATCCGGAAGGCGCGCTCCACGCACAAATTGAGCACCTCGGGCTCGAAAGGCTTGGCAAGGAAATCGTAAGCGCCCATGCCCACCGCCTTGAGCGCGTTGGCCTGGTCGTTCTGGCCCGTCAGCACGATCACCTTGGTGTCGGGATCGGCGGCCAGGATTTGTTGCAGCAGCCTGAAGCCCTCGGAGACCGAATCAGCGTCCGGCGGCAGGCCCAGGTCCATGGTGACGACGGCGGGCGCAAAGCGGCGCACCTGCGTCATGGCGCTTTCGCGGTCGTCGGCCGTGACGCATTCAAAACGATCGAGCGACCATTTGATCTGCTTTTGCAGCGCCAGATCGTCCTCGACCACCAGTAGCTGCTGCGACTTGTCCGGACTCATGCATCCTCCCGCGCGTGCAAATCGGATTCACGGCTGATTTCGATCAAGGGCAGCAGCAGCGTCACCACCGTGCCCCGGCCCACCTGGCTGTCCACGCTGACCTTGCCGCCGAGTTCCTGCACATATTGAAAGCTCTCGTAGGTGCCAATGCCCATGCCCGTGTCCTTGGTCGTCTGAAACGGTTTGAACAAGCGCGTCTGGACAAATTCTTCGGTCATTCCCTGGCCCTCGTCGCCCACCTCAATGCGGGCATGGCTGCCAAACCGGTCGATCTTCAGCCACACGCGGTCATCGGCCTGGGTGGCATCGAAGGCGTTGTGCAGCAGATGACCGATGATGCGCTCCAATCGGTCAGCCTGACCCCGGGTAAACACTTGTGCCGCCACCTCCAGCTGCACCGCGCGGCCGCGCTGCAGACCGTCGGCGGCCAGCCGCTCGGCCACCTTGATCAGGTCAACGCCCGCAGACGCAGCCCCGGACGCCGCGCCCTGGCGCAGTTGCAGCATCAGCTGGCGCATGCGTTCCAGCGAGTTTTCGACCGTCATCAGCATGTCTGCCTGAAATTCGGGGTTGTTGTGCAGCCGCTTGGCGTTTTTGACCATCAGCGACAGCTGGGCCACGATGTTTTTCAGGTCATGCACCACGAAGGCCGACATGCGGTTGAAGGCCTCGAACTTGCGCGACTCCAGCAGCGCCTCGGTCGCCTGCATCTGCGCCAGGATGCTGGCCGCCTGGCAGCCCGCGGTCTTGAGCAGGTCGATCACCTCCCAGTTCACCTCCACCCGCGTGCGCGGGCTGGCCAGCAGCACCATGCCCAGCAGCGCCTTGCCCTGCCACAGCGGCACCAGCAGCCAGGCCTGCGGGTACTGGGCCAGCCAGGCAGGCACTTGCAAATGGTTGTAGCGCGCGGAAGATTCGCCCAGCTCCTGCAGGTTGATCACCCAGCCGGTGGCGCGGATGAATGCCAACAACTCGTCCTGCGGATCCACCGTCTGCGTGGCGGCAGCCAGGTTCCAGCGCGCCACCTGCCGGTAGTGCTCGTCATCCGTGCGGCGCAGCCATAACGCGCCTGCCGGGCTTTCCAGCATGTCGGCAAGGCCGCGGATCACGCTGCGGCCGGCTTCCTGGGGCTGGTCATGGCTGGACAGGGTAGCGGTGAACTTCAGCCACTCTTCGCGGTAGTCAAAGCGGTAGCGAAAGAAATGCTTGCCCAGAAACACCCGCAGCCTGGCGCGCAGCGAGCCGGACAGCACGAACGCAAGCGCCAGCACCAGCGCCACGAACACCAGGCCCACCTGCAGCACCCGACCCCATTCACCGCCAAAGTAGCGCACGTAGTAACCGACGCCCGACATGAACAGCAGGTACAGCCCCACCAGCACCAGCGTGGCCGAGTGGAACACCACCTTGCGCGACACGCGTATCTTGGCAATCCAGTGGCGATGCCGCATGGTGGCCAGCAGCAGCAGCGGAACCATGAGCGCATGCACGAAAGGGCGCACGTTCAGGGCATCCGGGTCCAGCCCCTGCAACAGCACCCCCTGCGAAAACAGGTACAGGTCAAACAGAAACAGGCCCGCCAGGCCAAGGCATACGGGCTTGGCACTCCACAGGGCTTCTTCGGGCAGGTTGCGAAACAGCTGCTCCACCAGCACCAGCCCCGCCACGGCGAGCATCACCATGACCAAGGCGTAGCCCGCAGGCCCCACCACGAACGCCATTCCTATCACCAGCAGGGGCACCGCAATGACGGCCAGTACCGTCAGCCAGGGCCACCAGCGGTAGGCGCGGCTGCCCGCGTCGCCCGCGCTGCGGCCCACCAACAGGGACACAAACCCGCCCCAGCCCAGGTAGCGCAATATGTCGGCGGACTGGGCTGCCAGCCACCAGAGTTCGTCAGACGCCAGCGCCAGCAAGCTGAAGCCGCTCCACAGCACGGTAAAGGCTGCGGCTGCCAGCATGGTCATGGCAATGCGATCGACAGGGCGCCGCAGCTCGTGCTGCTGCAGCAGACGCGCCGCCAGCACGGCGTAGGCCAGGGCAGCCAGAACCCACCCCCAATGAATCACCGTGACGTCGGTGCCCGGCATGGTCAGACCAGCACTTCCGTGCAGGGCGGATGGCCCAAAAATGCCTGCGGACTGGCCGTGGCGCCATATGCGCCAGACTGCAGCACGGCCACCAGATCGCCAGGCTGCGCCACCGCCAGCTCCAGGCGATCGGCCAGCACGTCCAGCGGGGTGCACAGCGGCCCCACCACGGTGGCCGTTTCGCGCTGGGGCGACTGCAGCCGGTTGCCGATCACCACCGGGTAGTTGCGCCGTATCACCTGGCCAAAATTGCCCGAGGCCGCCAAGTGGTGGTGCATGCCGCCGTCGGTCACCAGAAACACCTGGCCGCGCGATACCTTGCGGTCGATCACGCGGGCTACGTAGATGCCCGCCTCGCCCACCAGATACCGCCCCAGCTCCAGCACCAGCTGCGCCCGGGGCCAGGCGCGCGCCAGCCCCGTCTGCACCTGCGCCAGTGCGTCGGCGACGGGCGCCAGGTCCAGGGGTTTGTCCGCAGCGCTGTAAGGAATGCCCCAGCCGCCGCCCAGGTTCAGGTAGCGCAGCGGCGCCGGTGCATCGTGGGCCAGGCGCAGCGCCAGATCCAGCGAGCGCTGCAGGCTTTCGGCAATCACGGCGGCGCGCAGATTCTGCGAACCCGGGTACAGATGGAAGCCCTCAAAAGCCAGTCCATCGCGCGCCAGCGCGCGCAGCAGAGCGGGCGCCTGCTCGGCGTCGATGCCAAAGGGCTTGGGGCCGCCGCCCATGTGCATGCCGGCGCCGCGCAGCTCAAAGTCGGGATTGATGCGCAAGGCCACGCGCGCGGGCACGCCCAGCGCCTGGGCGGCCGCGGCCAGCACCTGCAGCTCGCGCGCGGATTCGGCATGCAGCAGCACGCCTGCCGCCACCGCCTGGCGCAGTTCGGCATCGCGCTTGCCCGGCCCGGCAAAGCCGATGCAGCGCGCATCCGTACCGGCATCGAGCGCCAGCTTGAGCTCGCCCGCCGACGCCACGTCCATGCCATCGACCAGCCCGCGCATGAAGCCCACCAGCGCCGGCATGGGGTTGGCCTTGACGGCATAGTGCAGCTGCGCGCCCTGCGGCAACACCCGGCGCACGGCGGCCACGCGTGCCGCGATCAGCGCGCGGTCGTAAGCGTAAAAAGGTGTCTGGCCCACGCGCTCGGCCAGCAAAGACAAAGGCAGGCCGCCCACATGCAACTCATTGCGCGTCAGGTCGAATGGGGCCATGTTCCTGCATCCAGCGTTGACGATCGAGCTTGCCGTTGGGGCTGCGCGGCAGCGGCTGCGCCACCCAGTGCAATTGCCGCGGCAGCATGTAGGCGGGCAGGTGGCGGCTGCAATGGGCCATCAGGGCGGCGTTGTCGTCACCTGCCCGGCCGCTGGCCTGGGGCGAGGCCAGCACTGCTGCGCAGATGGCGCTGCCCAGGGCCTCGTCGGGCACGGCGTACACCAGCGCCTCGGCCACCAGACCGCTGGCGTACAGCACTTCTTCCACTTCGGTGGGGCTGACGCGGTAGCCCGAGGTCTTGATCATCTCGTCGCGCCGACCCACAAAGTACAGAAAACCATCTGCGTCGCGGCGCACGGTGTCGCCCGAATAAACGGCCAGCTCGGGCGCAGCCCAGTCGCCGCCAGCGGGCAGCAGCGCAGGCGGCCAGGGCTTGAAGCGGCGCGCGGTCTCGTCGGGCCGGCGCCAATACCCCAGGGCCACCAGGGCGCCGCGGTGCACCAGCTCGCCGGGCTCGTCGACGGCGCATTCGGTGCCGTCCTCGCGCAGCACGCAGACCTGGGCGTTGGGAATGGCCCGGCCAATGGAGTCGGGCCGGCGGTCCACTTCTTCGGGCGGCAGGTAGGTGGAGCGAAACGCCTCGGTCAACCCGTACATCAGATAGGGGGCGGCCGCAGGCGCCAGGCTGCGCAGGCGCTGCAGCGTGGCCCGGGGCATGCGCCCGCCGGTGTTGGCAAAGTAGCGCAGGTGCTGCACGGCCGCAGCCGGCCAGTCGAGCGCTGCCAGTTGCATGTACAGCGGCGGCACGGCCGTCAGACCGGTGACCCGCTCTTGCGCCATGGCCTGCAGTACGTCGCGCGCCAGCAGGTAATTGAGCAGCACCACGCGCGCGCCCACCAGAAATGCCGTGGTGAGCTGGCTGAAGCCGGCATCAAACGACAGGGGCAGCACGGCAAGCAGGGTGTCGCCGGCATGGTTGCCAAGATAGCCGGCCACGCTGACGGCGCCGGCCACCAGGTTGCGGTGCGACAGCACCACGCCCTTGGGCCGTCCCGTGCTGCCGGAGGTGTAGAAGATGACCGCCACGTCCATGTCCAGCACCCGGGGCAGGCCGGCCAGCGGGCTGGCAAGCACATCGGCCCAGCCGTGCAGCGCGGCGCCGCCAGGCAGGTCAACGGGCGGGCCATCGTCCACCAGCACCACATGCTGCAGCCCGGGACAATCGCCCAGCGCTGGCGCCAGGCTCGCCAGCCGCGCCGCCGAGGTCACCAGCACCTGCGCCTGCGCGTCCTGCAGGATGTGCGCCACCTGCCCGGCTTTGAGCACCGGGTTCACCGGCACCAGCACCGCGCCCGCAGCCGGCGCGGCAAAACTGGCCACCACGGTCTGCACCCGCTTTTCCAGATACACCGCAACGCGCGCGCCGCGCTGCAGCCCCAGGGCCACAAGGCCTGCGGCGCAGCGCTCGATCTGCGCCTGCAACTGGGTGTACGAGAGATGCTCACCGTCCAGAGTCAAGGCCGTTCCGGCAGGCCAGCAGGCTGCCGCCCGGGCGGGCAGCTCGTGCAACAAGGCAGGGGGAATCCCCCTGAGGAAGTCCGGCGCTTGGGGCATGCGGCGCATGTTAAGCGAAGGCCGGGCGCCGTGGTTGCGCCTTTGGGGCTCTGGCATCAAACTGCAGTTTTTCTGCGCACACCGCCCCGCCATGAACCTGACCGAACAAGTCCTGCATGTGCTCGATCATGCCCTCAGCCTGCAAGGACGAGCCGCCGCCTTTGATGCCAACACCCCGCTGCTGGGTGCGCTGCCCGAGCTCGACTCGATGGCCGTGCTGGCCGTCATCACCGGGCTGGAGAACCACTTCGGCATCAGCTTCAGCGACGACGAGCTGCATGGCGCGGTTTTTGCCACCGTGGGAAGCCTGTGCGAGCTGGTGGATCGGGCGCTGGCCCGCCAAGAGCCATGACGGCGCGGGCATGAACGCCCCTGTCCTCCGCGGATTACCCCGCGCATTGCGCCCCGCCCTGCCCCAGGCCTTTTTTTTGCCCATCGGCGCGGGGCAGCGCTTTTGCCTCTACCACCCGCCGCAGGGCATTGCACCTCGGGGGCGCGTGCTCTACCTGCATCCCTTTGCCGAAGAGCTGAACGCCAGCCGACGCGTGGTGGCGGCGCAGGCGCGGGCGCTGGCGCAGGCCGGGTTTGGCGTGCTGCAGATCGACCTGCTGGGTTGCGGCGACAGCAGCGGCCACTTTGCCGACGCCAGCTGGGCCGACTGGCTGCAAGACGCGCAGCAGGCCCTGCACTGGCTGTCCGCGCAATGCTGCGGCCCGCTGTGGCTGTGGGGGCTGCGATCGGGCGCCCTGTTGGCGGCGCAGTTGGCGGCGCAGTTGGCGGCGCATTTGGCAGTGCCATTGCAGGGCGGCGATGGCGAGCCCGTCCACCTGCTGCTTTGGCAGCCCGTCACCGGCGGCCGGCAGATGCTGCAGCAGTTTTTGCGCCTGCACGCGGCCAGCCAGTGGCTGGGCAACAGTCACGCGGACCAGGTACAGCCATCGCAGGCGCTGGCCCAGGGCCAGGCCGTCGAGATTGCCGGCTATGTCTTGAGCCCCCGCCTGGCCCAGGGGCTGGACGATGCGCGCATGCCCAGCCCCGCATCGCTGCGCGCCGGGCGGCTGGTGTGGCTGGAAGTGTCGCCGCCGCCGACCGCCACACTCAGCCCCGCCACAGACAGGCAGATCAGCGCCTGGCGTGCGGCAGGCTGGCAGGTGCAGGCGCAGGCGGTTGCGGGCCCATCCTTTTGGCAGACCGTAAACACTGACGAGGCGCCCGGCCTGATGCACGCCACCCTGGCTGCGCTGGACTGCCCGCCCATGCCATGAACACCGCACAGCAAACCCTGCAAACGCCAGCGGTGGTGGAACGCGCCGTCCAGATCCGTGGCAATGACGCCGGCAACGACGACGGCCAGGGTTTTGACATGCTGGGCATCCTCACCCTGCCTGCGCCGGGCATGGCGGGGCGCGGCGTTGGCGTGGTGGTGGTGGTGGGCGGCGCCCAGTACCGCGTGGGCAGCCACCGGCAGTTTGTGCAATTGGCGCGCCGACTGGCTGCGGCAGGCTACCCGGTGCTGCGTTTTGACCTGCCGGGCATGGGCGACAGCCCCGGCGCGCCCGTGCCGTTTGACCGCACCGCCCCCCACATTGCGGCGGCGGTGGATGCGCTGCTGCAGTCAGCCGCCGTTGGGCGCACGGTGCTTTGGGGGCTGTGCGACGGGGCATCGGCCAGCCTGCTGTACATGCAAGCCACGCAGGATGCACGCGTATGCGGCCTTGCGCTGCTCAACCCCTGGGTTCGGTCCGAGGCCAGCCTGGCACGCACGCACGTCAGGCATTACTACCGCCAGCGCCTGCTGGATCGCGACTTCTGGCGCAAACTGGCCGCGGGCGGCATAGGCTGGGCAGCGCTGCGCGGCATCTGGCACAACCTGCGCGCGATGCGGCAACCGGCGGCGCAAACGAGTTCATTTCAGGAGCGCATGGCGCAAGGCTGGCAAGGGCTGGAAGGCAAAATCATGCTGATTTTGAGCGAGCACGACCTGACGGCTCGGGAGTTTCTGGAGTACGCCGCCACACACCCCGACTGGCGCCATGCCCTGCTGCACCCGGGCGTCCGCCGTCATGACATCGCCGGGGGCGATCACACCTGCTCGCGTCCAGCGAACCAGCTGCAGGTGCAGGAGCTGACCCTGGCCTGGCTAGCCGGCATGGAGCAGGCCCAGCCTGCGCCCTGCCCCCAGCCGCCTGACGCCGGCGCTGGCGCTGGCAGCTGACTGCAGTTTTCGCCTTGAATCCCGGATGTCACGTCGGGCGCAGCTTTTTCGCGGCAAGGGGAGCAGCATTGCATCCAGCAGCCAGGCCCCGGGTGACCGCTGGTAACACTGCTGACAACACGGCTGTCAAACGTCAGTTTCTTTAACACTTAGCCAGACAAAAATTTGCAAGTCATTGTTTTCATTAGCTGGCATGCAAACTGCTTGACCAAGCCATGCCCACTATCCGGTGGCCTGCCACCAGAAAGAAAAGCCCATCATGAAGACTCTGACCACCCTGTTCGCCTCCGCACTGCTTGGCCTGTCTGGCGCTTCTTATGCCGCCACCGTGTTGCCCGGGCCCGAGACACCGCTGCAGACCATCATCAACAACGCCTACCAGGCGGCAGGCACGCCCCTGGCCGCAGCGCCTGATGTGAACGCAGCCCAGGCATTCGCAGAGCTTTTCCAGGTCGAGGCTTCCGGCGTATCCGCTGCCACCATGATTTTGGAGATCAGTGGTGGTGCCAGTGCCAATACGTTCGGCATTTACGACCCCTACAACACGGCAGCCCGGTTGCAGCTGTTCTCGGGCGCCGCCAGCAGCGGCAATCAGGTGGCTATCACGGTCAACAGCTCCAATCTGTTCATGGCGATCGACCTCACCAACCCGGGCCTGCTGGGTATGGCATCGTTCACGTCCGCCACGTTCGGCTACTACCTGAGCGGGCCTGGCGGCACATTCTTTTCGCAGGCCGACCTGAACGGCGGAAACGAGCAGATGGTGAGTTATCGCGGCGATGGCGACATCGTGGCGTTCCCCAACCGCCTGCCCAGCGCATGGGGCCCGTCCAGCTATCTGCTGGCCTGGGAAGACGCATCCTTGTCCGCCGGCTCGGATCGGGACTACAACGACATGGTGGTTTACGTTGAATCGGTGACCAAGGTGCCCGAACCTGGATCGCTGGCGCTGTTGGGTCTGGGCCTGTCTGGCCTGGCACTGGCGTCACGGCGCAGGCAAAAGAACAGGCAGTAAGCCGCATTGCCGGTTAGTGATGACGCGAATAAGAGGGGTGGCTTGGGCCACCCTTTTTTTGTCTGTCAGGTGCCGGTTTGCGGGCCTGCCGGCGCGCGCAGCAACCGCCCCGCAAAATGTCGGCTTGCCGCCAGCAAGCCCGAGACGCGGCGCGGGTCAAATGCCAATAGTCCCACCCGCTCGCGCCGCAAAGCCATCCAATCGCGCTTGTAGGCGTCGTCGCCGCTGAGATAGTCCACTTCTCGTACCCGATCCACGTCCATGACGTGCTGCATCAAGGCCGCGGTCAGCACCGATCCGGCAGACAGCTTTTCGTGCCCCTTTACATAGGCTAGTTTGTAAATGCTGGCCTTGCCATCACACACCAGCCAGACCTGGGCTGCCAGTGGCTGCTGGCCCAGCCACAACACGCCCAGCCGCAGCCAGCCCCGTTGCGCCGCCATATGCATCAGGGCTGGCATGAAGTGCGGACAAGGTTCAGCTTGCTTCCAGCTTTGGGCATACACCGCCAGGTAAGCGGCCAGGCAGGCTTGCAGCCCGGGTGATTCATCGGCCTGGATGTCAATGCGCCAGTCTCCCGCCCGGCTCAGCCGCTTGCGTGCTCGCTCCACGGTGTGCTGCAAGGCCGAAGGGCGCTGCTGCCAATAATCTTCAAACCCCTTGTCCGACACTGGCTGGTGCCAATTACCGAAACAGAAAAATCGGCTGGTCCAATAACCTGCATCACGCAGGCCTGTCTGCCACCCTGCCAGCCAGGTGCTGTCTGCATCCAGGGGTTGTAAACGCAGCACGCTGGCGTGAGGCAATCGCCGCAACCCCTGCGCTGCCGCCAGCCAATCTGCAGGGCCAATATTTTCAATCGCCCGCTCAGAGCCCACCGGGCCATAAATGCCGCTGTAGTAGTTACTCACGGCACACAAGGGGCCATTTGCAGACTCTTGCATCAGCGGCAAGTGCACCAGATCACCGCTGCGTGAGCTCACCGCCAAATCACCTTGCCAAATAGGACGACGCACCAAGCCGTGCGCCAGCAAATTGGCAAACCAAACCTCTGTCTGAAAGACCTCGTCAGGCACGAAACCTCCATAAAACGCCGGCCACGCCGACCGCCGCGAACGGACTGCTGATTAACCAGTCAATTCCGTCCCGTGTGCGGGCGTTACCGTAAAAATTATCTGCACAAAAATCAAATTTTGTCTGGTATTTACGATTTAACGGAACTTGCCTGGGCCGGCTGTGATTGCGCTTTGCCCGGTGCACTTGCGTAAGGCAGCCGCTCGAACCCTTGGGATGGGCGCAGCGCAGGAAAACCGATACAGCCCCCCTGGCGCATCGTTACCGCGCGCTGCCTGCCTCCAGATACTCACAGGCCCTTTTTCAACCCCAATCCCTTTTAACTAAGAATATTCTATTTTTAATCAGAAAAATCTATTAACCCGATGTAAATCCATATTGCCATTCAACGTCATCACAAAACTCCCGAAAAACACCAGGTCAATGTATTAAATCGTTGCAATCGTAAAAAATATGCTTATCCAACCGATCCGAGAAAGACTGCATTCACCTTGGTGATACGCGATGACTGACGAAGCAACATGCAGTTACGTATCCACAATACCCCACACAGCACAATTCATCTCACCAAAAGACGTGGTCAGTATTGCTATAAGCCCTAAACACTCTGCACCTTAGCTAGTCATTCGTTTTAGCCTAGGGTCATCCCCTACCCAAATTTGATTAGAAAGCGTCACCGCTGCAACGGTAGAGGCAATGCCAACCAATTTTTAATTGTTTTCAAACTGAGTACCCAATACTGCCATGAAAACCTCGGCACTCACCCACCAGATGTTCGATAATAGACATTACCTGTCGTTGTCATGCCTTTTGGTCGCAGCCACTTTGGCAGCCTGCGGTGGCGGCAACAGCGACGGCGAACAAATCGTCGAAAAGGCAAAGTCCACCTCCAATGGCCGCAAACCACCCAAGGGAACAACGTTCGAGCCTGTGGTCATCGTCCCTACAGAGCCGGCACCCACAGAACCCGCTCCTACGGAACCCGCACCCACTGAGCCCACTCCGACCGTGATTTCCACTGTGCCCGTGGCTCCAGCGCCCACCCCTGTTTCCACTGCGCCCTTCACTTGCGCTGCGGATGCAATCACTTGCGTCGAAGTCGCATCCACCGGCTCGCAGGTTCAATCGTCCGTGCCCGTCACCTTTGGGCAGCCATTCAAAGCGGGGGACTGGCAATTCAGCACCCAGGGCCTTGTCGCCAAGGTGGATGGCGCAGTTATCCCGCTGCAAACGGACGAGATCTCATCGCACCGCGACGGCTCGGCCCGCTTCGCCGTGCTGAGCGCCCAACTGAACAACCTGCAGCCCGGCCAGAGCAAAATCATCAACTTCTATACCGGCGCGAAAAGCACCAGCACCCCCAACGTTCCCGCAAATCCGGACTGGAATCTGGAACTGGAAGCCCAGGTATACGACTCGACCGGCGCCATAACCACCCTGGTTGCCCTGCCCCAGGCGGAGCTGGTCAAGCAGATCAGCAGCAATACAGGCAAACGACTGTCTGGTGGGGTGGCCAATGAGTACACCGTTGTGCTGCCCTTCAAAAACAAGGCTACGGGAGCCACGCACCCTCACCTGACGGCACGGCTGCACACCCGCATGGTGGACGGTGGCCAGCGTATCCGCACCGACGTGGTGATGGAAAACACCCGCACTTGGACAGCCAACCCCAGCAATATCACCTATTCATTCGCCGTGAAGCGCAACGGCAGCACCATCTACACCCAACCCAAGTTCACCCACTACCACCACGCCCGCTGGCACAAGGTGCTGTGGACGGGTGCCTCTGCCGAGCCGCAGGCATATGTGCGCCACAACATGCCTTACTTCATGGCGAGCAAGGCGGTGTGGAACTACAACCTTGCCCTGACGATTCCTGAATCGACACTCGCCAATGATGCTGCAGCGCTGGCCAAGGTTCGTACCGATCAGGCAGCACTGGGCCCCATGGCCAACCTTTTCCTGCAACCTTACTTCCCTATGACCGGCGGACGCAGCGAAATTGGCCCCTACCCAACCTGGACGGTCAAATACCTGCTGAGCCAAGATCCGCGTGCGTTTGAAATCATGATTGCAAACGCCTCTGCCGCAGCATCGGTGCCTGTGCACTACCGCGACGAGAGCACCGACCGCCCGATCGATCTGGACAAGTACCCCTACGTGTCGATGAACTCATCATGGTCCAACCCTGTATTGCCCCCAGTGACTAACGGCACGACGATCTGGGAAGCCGACATTGCGCACCAAGGTTCTTTCACCTACGTTCCTTACCTGGTGACCGGAGACGCGTTCTACCTGGATGAAATGACTTTCTGGACTGCCTGGAATGCAGCGGCACCCAACCCGACCTATCGCGGCGCAGGTCTGGGCCTGACTAAGGAAAACCAGGTGCGGGGCCAGGCATGGGCGATGCGCGCACTCGGCGAAACCTACCGTGCACTGCCGGACAACCATCCCAGCAAGGCTTACTTCGGCAGGCAACTGGAAGCCAACCTGGACTGGTATGTAAACGCCTATCCGCGCAACGCCAACGCGTCGCAGTTTTACTCCATGAACGCCATGCCAAAGTCTGACGACTGGACGCTGACTGGCCCGTGGCAGAACGACTACTTCGCAATTGTCTTTGCCCAATTGGCTGAAAACGGTGAATCCAAAGCAGCCGAAACGCTGAACTGGGTGAGCAAGTTCAATCTGGGCAGGTTCAATGCTGAAGCGGATGGCTTCTGTACGGCGTACGCAGCCGGTTACTACTTCAACGTTCAAAACGCAAACAGGGTTCCTTACGGCTCCTGGAGAGACCTGTTCCAAGCCAACTACCCCGGTACCACCTGCTCGTCATCGCTGGTCGTTGAAGGATATCCCGAGTGGGCAGGCGGCTATGCGGCATCTGCACGCGCCATGATGGCTGCAGCACATAATGCTGGCGTACCCGGCGCTGCAGAAACCTACGCAAAATGGCGCACCTGGACACCGAAGATGGATGCTGACTTTGTCAACAACCCCACTTGGGCGATTGTGCCCCGCCAGTAAGTCAATTCGACTCCATCAAGCCCCGCCCTGACGGGGCTTTTTTACGTCAGGATCCGTTGATTCTGTCGAAGAAATCAGCATCCACCCCTATCCAATACAGCCATCTCAATAGAGAAACTCATCCGCCAAATCATGCATCAGAGAATTGCGGGGAAAATTCGCATTCTTGTCAACACCAGCTCTGCGCCAAGTCTCGTTGTAAAGATGAAGAAATGACGCGCCGGCAACACTCTCTGCCGGCGACCTCAAAAGATCCTGCGGACAACGCCACCAGTCCACTGGATTGGCAAAGCCGGGAGGGTGAACCTTGAATCCATGATCAGGATAGATAGACTCAATTGCGGATATCAAGCGCGGCCCAAGTTCTCCCCACACAATCTTCTCTTTTGGAAAAGAGCTGGCATATCCAAAGGCCAAATCTACAATATTGCCCGCAGCTGGTACAGGGTTATAAATTACATTATTGCTAACAATTCTTCCATCAGGCCTTCGAAGTGCTTTTTTAGCCATTTTCTTTAATAAACTGGCTTGATCGCGCTCCGTCACAAGAAATGGAACAGCACCCAAAGCAGAAGGGGCGGATAATGCAACCACATCAGCATCAGCCCATAGCCCTCCTTGCGAATTAAGAACGGCGTAGCGAAACAAATCGCTAAACTGTGCCAAAGAGCCAGACTTTCCCCTGAACAGTCTATTTTCCGGAAGAACCTCTCTGGCATCTCGTACTTCCGCACCTGGCGGTGCATTGTCAAGCCCACCATAAGACCACAACAACGTGCGATATCCCTTGGAAACAAACGAATTGACTGATATTTTCTCGATCTTTGACAAGGACCCCGTAACCCAGAGCATGTGAACAATTAATTCAGCCACGATCATCCCCCAATGTGAATTTTCTGAAAAATCTTCCTCTTCAATACCAAAGCGCAAATCATCGCCAAATACGCAAATGATTTAACCACACGGTAGCGATGCCCAATAGAATGGGCAAACGCCTTATGCGCCACGGCAAGACTTCCTTGCCAATAATGCGAATAACCGTGATCAAAATAAACAGAACCCAGCCTCTGAGAAAACTGGTGGACAGACATGGTTTGACCATCACTCTGCGAAAGCCCCCACCTGAGTCGCGCCGATCTCAACAAAGAAGCAAGACCTGACTCACTCGCCAGCCTATGCATGGCACTGGCGGAATGAATTCTGTACAAGGCCACGGGGCCAGCAAGGGAATGCATCTGCATCAAACGGGAGGCTTTCAGCCAAAAATCATAATCCTCTGCCTGCCGCATGGACTCGTTGAACCCCCCTATTGATTCATATATCGATCGCCTGATGACCGCCGTATTCATTCCAACCAGCAAGCCATTCATCAAACGCAGATAAAGCCAACCTGATCGATCAGGGTCGCACCCAGTGTCGCGAGGCACAAAATTCATCAATTCAGTGGCAGGCCGAAAACTTCCGTTATCTTCGGGCAGCCACCGAATGAATCCTCCAAAAACCACCCCGACTTCGGGGTGGCTATCAAAATAATTGACTTGGGCTTCCAGTTTGCCCGGAAACCACACATCATCTGCATCCAGGAAAGCCATATACTTTCCGAGGGCTATACCCATGCCGACATTTCTGGCTCTGGAAACACCAAAGCCGGCAAGACGAATGACCTTGACTCTGGGATCCACACTCATCAGTCGCGTGTAATCATCGTCATCAGACCCGTCGTCCACGACAATCAACTCAAAATCTTGATAAGACTGGCTCAAAACACTTTGCACTGCCTGATCAATGTATTGTCGGCAGTTTTTAACCGGAATAATTACCGAAACAACAGGAGGGGCAATAGAAATAGTTTCTCTCATAAACTCACCCATTATCAAGGAATTATTCACCACCCTTTTAACGAAAAAGGCTGGATTTCACTTGAATTTCAGGGCATTTTTCCCCAAAAGCATGCCCAGAAGATAAAAAAAATCCATCAAACCCACAACTGCCCGTGAGTTTTTTTTCAAACGGCCACAGCAAGTTTCTGCCAGGAAAATAAATGTCCCGCGGAAAGCCTTGGAAAACCAATAACGAGGCACGCCAAAGGCATAAGGAACATCTTCCCTGCGACTATCGCCATTATCAATGCGTATGCCATTGGCCACACCTGACCAATAAGCCCATCGAAAGTGGTAACGCAGGGTCATTCTTTCCGAAGGAACAGAATGTAAGATGGAGAAAGCAGGATCGTAATAACCTCTTGCATGCGCTGCTTTGAGCCTCGTATGAAGATCACCGTCCTCCCCTCCGAGCAAGTTCCCGGCAGATCGTCCAAGATTGGTATTAAAACCGCCCAACTGGATCAACAAATCCGTTCGAGCAATGAAATTCCCCCCGCACAACTCTCCATCAAAATCATCATACGAGACCACTGCGTGGCTCAGCTCAATCCAGCCGAGGATGCCACGGTACTGTCCGGCATGCGCTGGCAGCCAGTCAGGCGGGGACTTCTCCCAGTCTGGCAGGCAAGGGCCACCGACATAATCAGCCTGTGCGCTTTCAATCCAGTGCATAGCCTGGATCAGCCAACGCCTATCCAACGCTTCATCGTCGTCGATAAATCCCACCCAGTCAGAGCTTGCTGCATTCAGGCCACGGTTGCAGGCATGTGAACGCCCCTGTTTTTTTTCAAACTCATACCTTAATTTTATTTTTTTCTGATAAGACTCAACCAGCTCCCGGTATCGCAAGCCATGGTCAGGCTGTGAGTTGTTATCAACCACGATCACCTCCACCATCATATCTTGAGGCAACTCGGCATCAGAAATGCTTTTCAGCGTTTTATCAATCTGATGGGAACGGTTATAGGTCGGTATGATGATCGAAAGGGATTTCTTCACATCTTCAGTCATCTGCGCACCCTCATTCGAATTTGCATCTCAAGCACAATCCGCAACAATTCATCCCTCACAGGAATATTCAGCATTAAATATCCTGACAAAGTCATGGCCGCGTAAAGCCCAGCGCCCAGCAGCAGTTTTAAAAAATAATTCCAGTCAGACATGATTTCTGCATGTAGAAAATAGTACCCTACAGCCACCGGAACCCATACCATCGCTGGTTTCAATGTGCTCTTCGTCCATTCCACGACATCAACACCAAGATAATGCGCGACAGACCATAAAAAAAACGGCATTGCTGCAATCTGCCCCAAAGCCAAGGCCATTGAAAAACTGACCATGGTGCCGTCATACAACAAGAAAACTGCCCCAAACTTTGCAAGCAAGGCGATGAATAACGGAGCAATGACCGCATGCGGCTTGCCTATTCCGGTGACAGCGTACCCTGCCATCAAAAATATGGTTGCAGCAGCGCACATCAGACTAAGCCACGGGATGACCACCACAGCTCCTAGCCACTGCGATCCGTACAACACACTGACTATTTCGTGAGCCATAATGGCTACCCAAGCCAATGCGGGCAACATCAGACAATTTACGATGGAGGAACTCTTCAGGTATTCTCTGGACAGATTACCGTGGGCATGATGGGTTTTTGCCATGTATGGCACGGCAAAAAAATAGATCGTCGGATGGATCACCAGACCCACTATATTCACTGTCGAATTAGCCCGACTAAACAAGCCGACATTGAACGCATTGCTTAATCGACCCAGAAGTATGTCTGGAAGCGCAGTATCAGCTGTTTTCATCAATGCAGAAACCAGGTTACCAGTGCCGAACCCCAGTATTTTTCGCCATCCATGGAAGGACGGCTTCCAGCGGAGACTTTGAGGCAGAACATAATTAAAGGCCAACCCGCTCACAATGATGTTTACCAAATTAGCCCAAGCCATTGTCATGTGTTTGGCACCGGCGAGCGCAAAACCTATTGACGCCACAAAATAGATAACCGTACTGACGGCTGTGACCCATGCGGATCTAGTGACATCCATCTCACGCATCAACAAGGCCTGGGGTATTGCGCCGAAAGGTATCAATAAAAACCCGGCAGCCAGCACCTTGACGACAGGCTCTACCGCTGGCTCTCCGTAAAAATCAACCCAAAAAGAAGCACTGAAGAACATCAGGAGGCCTGTGACTATCGAACACACAAATAACAGTCCGATAGCTCCGCTCAGTGTTTGATCGTTGATTTCTTTTTCCTGCTTCAAATATGCAGTCACACCGAAATCCCGGAATACATGCGCAATACCGATCAGCACGACACACATGGAAAATATTCCAACATCCGATGGCGTCAAAATACGAGCCAAAATAATGGTCAACACAAAATTTGCCAGTGTTGCAATATTACTCACCAAGAACTGCGCGGCAATCTTTCGCCTCAAGATTTTGGCTCCATTTTAGGTTTCTTTAAGGTCCAGCTTCTATACATAAACCGTCTTTCACAGCCTTGCCAACCGCTGCGCTTTTTTACTTGCACATCAGGCGCCATTGCATACGCTTTATAAAATGCAGACCGTGCCCTTTCAGGCCATACACCACAAGCCCTTTGTAAAAAAAGTGCTCCTCGGTTGAAAAATCGCGTTTGGCGGCGGTTTCTCCTTCGCCGCGGTCAATACAGGTCACACCCTCAGTTTGCGCGCTGCGCAAGATATGCCGATACAAGATGCGCCCCGGTGAATAACTGGCAAATCGATGGTCGTAAACCGGAAACCAGTAATGCAGAATTGGGCCACACTGAAGACCAAAATGTCCTGCTATCCACTTGCCACCGCATCGCAATACGCTGAGGCGGGCCAGGCAGTTGGGGTCACCGGATTCCAGCAAACGGATGAGCAAACGGACATTGACCTTGTCCAGCAATGGGCCGCTGTGGTGGCCGGTGCGCCGGTATTGCGCGCTCTTCAGTGCAATAAGACATTCAAGGTCTTGCATCGGGTTGGCCGACTGCATTTCAAACTGAAGGGGTCCGTGTTCGGCCGCCAGTTTTCGCTCGCGCCGCTCTGTGTCGCTGACCAGTTTTCTGTCGCGGTTGCGCAGCCATTCCCAGTGAGCCACGCCTCCATCGGCATGGATGCGGGTTCTGAGGCCTTTTCTGGGGTTGTCACCCGTCAACCCATGAATGCGCTGACTTTCGTCCAGATGGGTGAAGTAAAGGCACGGAATGCGGGCTGCGCGCAGTATTGCAGGCCAATCGAGTGCAACGCCTGGAAGCGCCAGCAAGCCGAAGTAGTCCGTCATCTGCCGACCGGCGGGTTCCCACAGACCCAGGCGGCCCGTCCAGCCGATGGCCCGCTGCAAGGGCATCAGGCCCACCAGCACATCGCCACGCGTGCAAAGCAACACTTCCACCGGGCCTAGCGTTTCGTTGACTGCCTCGGCATACGTGGGTGACAGGAAGGCCCAGCGCGAGGTGTCACTCTGGTTAAGCATGCGGCTCCAGTCCTGACGCTCGGCTGCGGTCAGTGCGGCAAATGGCTTGCGCTGGATTTGCAGGTCTTGGCGGCTCATATGGCTGGCACACTTTGCAGCGGCCGAAAAAACAGGAAAGTCGCCAAACGAGCGAAATCGATGCATCCTGCCTGGCAGGTCCAGGGGTTTTCAGGTAAGTGAATCCTGCCCAGCGCAGGCAACGATGCAGGCCAACGTGACAAATCCACCAACGTGGCATCGCTGGTGAAGATCCATTCAAAGCCGCATTGCCGGGCAGCGGTAACCAGTTCTGGCGACCAGGCGCCATGCGGGAAGGACATGCTCCTGAGCCCCTGCCCCAATTCGTCCAGCATGCGACGGCTGGCCAGCAATTCGGCCCGGGGGTCGGGCGACAGTGTCAAAGGGCTGTGCGTGTGTCCATGCCCTCCGATGGCCAACTGCGCGGGGATACGCGCCTGCAGGTCGTCCCGGCTCAGCATTTGCCTTTGCGCAACCTGCTGCTGCGCCCCGGGGGCGTGCCGCTGCAGCCAGGCCTGGCGGTCTGCCTGCGGCATGGCGCCCAGGTGGGCCGCCAAGGCTTGGCTGACGCTGCCTTCGGGCATATTGCCCCACCCGGCGGCGGCGCACAGACGGGCGGGCGCCCCTTGTTCGGCAAGTGCTGCAACCAGTGCGTCTTGCCACCAGCGCGGGGCGTCCAGCCCCACCACCTCGCTGGACACGAATAGCACCGCTGGCAGGTTGCGGCGGGCCAGCTCAGGGGCGGCGTGATCCAGCGTGTCGCGCCAGCCATCGTCAAAGGTGATCAGCATCGGGTTGGGGGGCAAAGGACGCTGCCCCTGGCGCGCAGCCTGCAGATCGTCCAGGCTGACCACGTTGTAGTGGCGCTGGACAAAGTCCAGCGTGCGCCGAAAGCCGTCCAGGGTGAAGGTGAACTCGCGCTCGGCCAGGGCAAAGGCCGGGTCATTGGCCGGCAGTACCCTGTGGAACATCAGCACCGTTAACACGCGGCGGTTGCGCCAGCGGTGCCAGGCGCCCAGAACGCCGCTGCGATAGAGGGCCCGCCTCATGGCGTTCTTCACGCTGACCATCGCGCTGGCCATCGCGCTCATGAGGCCACCTCCGGCACCTGCAACGGTTCGGTCATGAGATTGCGCACGAGCTGGTAGGTGACGTGCCAGTCGCGTTCGGCCCAGGGGGTGAAGCGCGGGATCTGAAAGGCAGAGGTGCGCCCATCGGCCACGCCCCAGTTGGTGGTGACGGCATAGCGATAACCGGCCTTTTTTACCGCATCCACATGCAGACGCGAAAAATCGGCATAGGGACGCCCGTTGGGGTAGGCAAACCCATGCACCCCGCCGCCCACGATGGACTGCAGACGCTCGCGCGCGCCACCGATCTCGCGCTCGACCTCCGTGCGGGAGCAGTAGTCCAGTATGGGGTGCATGGCCGTGTGGGCACCGATGTCAAAGCCCTGGCTGTGCAGGTCACGCAATTGCGCCTCGCTCATCACCGGAACCTGGGTGGCCTGCACGCCTGCCATGCCCTCTATTTGCTGAAGAATCTGTTCACGGCGGTGCAGCGTCAGGTATTTCAGCTCTTGTTCCAGCCGCTGTATCTGCTGGCGACGGTCTTGCGTGCTGGCTACAGACTGCGCCGGCAAAAATGGGATGCCCAGATCCAGCGTTGGCCCGGGTAGCTGGCGCACCGCAGCCAGGATGCGCTCATGCCACAGCGGCACGCCGTCAAACTGACCAGAGGTAATGAAGAACGTGGCGTGCAGGTTGCGCTGGCGCAGGGCCGGGGCTGCACCGGCCAGCCAGTCCGGGTAGCCATCGTCAAAGGTGATGCAAGCCGCCCTGCGCGGCAACTTGCCGGCGACCAGGCGCTTGATGGCTTCCTCCAGGGGCAGCACATTCAGCGCCGTGAACGTGTGATCCAGCAGGCGCTCGAAGCGCGCCATGCTCACATCGGCCGGCACCAGCGGGTCGCATTGATGGGGCACCTTGTGAAACAGAAAAACTGACAGCTTGTCTCTGGACAGCGATTGGAGGAGCAACTTGGAGATCATGGCCGCCCTCCGGTTTTGGCTACAGCCACGGCCCGCGTCACATGTAGCCGCAGAAGCTCCATCAGCATCACGATCATGTAGATCACCTCCAGGTAGGCCAGACTGACCGATGCGCCGCCCACCATATATGCCAGCACCGACAGCATCAGCATGTCGGCCATGTCGCGTGCCCATTGGTAGGTTTCGCCAAGCCTGGCGGTCATGCGCTTGATGCGGTAGCGGCTTGCAATGGAGCGCCAGAGGATGGTCAGGAAAAGACCCAGGCCCACAAAGCCCAGGTCGCCCATGACCTCAAAGTAGATGCTGTGCGCAGCCTTGGCGTTGAACGTTGGCACCGGCAGGTTCAAAAAGCCCAGCAGGCTCGGTGCCTCCTTGAAGGCATCCCAGATGTAATACACCTGCACGGCATGAAAACCGCCGCCGAAAACGGGGTTGCCCAGGGCGATGGCCGAGCTGACCTGCCAGGCAATCACCCGGCCCATGAATGAGCTGTCTTCGTCAGCCTCCTTGATGGTGGTCAACCGGCTGATGATGTCATCCGGCGCAAAGGCGAGAAAGCCCACGACGCCCGCCACCACCAGCGCCAGCGCCAGACCCTTGCGGCGTGTGGTCAACACCAGCCACAGGCCCACGACCGACACCGCAATGAAGCCGGCACGCGATCCGCCGCCCACAATGGCCACCACCACCGCACAGAACGCCCCCAGAAAGCCCAGCCGAATCAGGCGATTGGCGGTATGGGAATGCAAATAGAAAAACACCGGCAACACCACAGTCAGGGCAGCTGAGAGATGGTTGCGGTCTGCCAGCATGGTGCCGGCTGGGCCCTCCATGATGTGCCCCCCGGCCGAGGCCAGAGTCTTCAGGCCATTGAGCACACCATGAATGCCCAGACCCAGCCCGATGACGATGAGCACTGCATGAAAGTGCGCGCGCTCACGCACGAAAAAAGGCATGACGAGGCCAAACAGCAGGCCTTTGATCAGGATCTCGTAGTACTGATCGTTATGGGGATTGGCCGGATAGGCGAACAACCAGGCCAAAGTGGCGTGGGCGGCCAGCAGCAGGTACAGCAGCGTGACGGTATTGAACTGGTAGTCGCGCCAGCGCACGCGGCCCAGAAACAGCAGCAGCAAGGTCAGGATGGCGCACACATAGTGGATGCGCACACCCACCATGAAACCGTAAAAGTAGGTCGCGGGCGCCAGCAGGCCCGTCCAGCCCCACAACAGGTAAGCATTGAACGGACGCGCCAGCGCCAGCGGCAAGGCCGCCAGCAACATCAGGGCAAAAGCCAGATCACGCATGTGCAGTCACGATCGTGGGGGCGTTAGGGGTGGCTCAGCCTGGCCCGTCAGGCTTGTCATAACGAAAAAAACCCAGGTCGATGTCGGCCTCGTCCCGGCCCCTGAAAAGGCGCCAGCACAGGTAGAGCATGACGCACATATCGATCAACAGAATGAGGGCTTCCACTGCCTGTCTCCTTGGACTCTTGGTCAGCTGGCCGGAATGCGGCGGTTGATGATCTTCAATTCAATCTCTTTGCCCTGCGGGCGCTCAGCCACCTGCCCCTTGTTGCGGTAGATCACCAGCTCGGTCTCATGCGCCTTGTGGTTGGCCGGCGTGGCGATGCGCGCCACCTCTTCAAATTGCGCGCTGGTCATCACGCGCTCGAAGCGCTGCATGGCTTGCAGGTCGATCCAGAAGCCGGGCTGCATCACCACGTAGTGCACGCCGTTGGCGTTGATGGCATCGGCAATCTCCGCTTCAGTCAGGCCTTTCTGTTCCACGCCCAGCTCGCGCCGCACGGCCACGCCCAGCAACAGCTTGTCGGCGCGCATCACATGCAGGTCTCGCCGGTCTTCCCGGGCGCGCAGGTTGAACACGAAGGAGCCGTCGCGGTAACCCGAGAACATCACGGTGCTGCCCCGCGGCGCCAGGCGGGCTACTTCGGCGGCCGCGCGGGCATAGCCGTCCACAAAGTACACCGGGCGGGCCCAGGCGGTGAGGCTGGCGGTGGCCAGCACCAGCACCCCCAGGGCCCAGGTCTGCAAGCGCGCGGGCGACAGGGTTTGCAGCGCCAGCAGCGCGAAGAACACCACGCTGGGCAGCAAAAACACGCTGTGGCGGGCTTCCTTCAGATCAATCGACGAGAAGAACAGGTAGCCCACGGCAAAGCCCAGCCACCACAAGCCCAGGCCGGGCAGGCGCCGCCAGGCGGCCAGCGCCGCGCCCACCAGGGCCAGCGCCACCAGGGGCCAGCCCACCTGCGCGGGGATCTGCTGCAGGTACCACACCCAGCCCTGCCAGCTGGCGCGCGAGGCCACCGCGTCGGCCACGCCGGTCACCGACTGCACGTTGGCCTGACCGAACTTCAGCGTGAGCACCGCCAGTGGCACCAGGCCGACCACGGCCAGCGCAGCCACCCACCAGTGATGGTGGTTGCGCAGCACGGCCCAGCCATCGCGCTGGGCGATGAGCGCTGCGTACACCACGCCCATGTAGGCCACGCTGATCTTGGTGTACATGCCCAGCACCAGCAGCGCCGCACCCAGGTAGAGCCAGCGCACCGGCCCGCCGCGCAGGTAGGCCATCACCGCCACGGCGCTCCACACCACAAAGGCGAAGGCGGGCACTTCCAGCATCACCTGGCGGCCCCAGAAGGCCACCTCGGGCAGCCACAGCACCAGCACCGCAAAGGCCAGCGAGGGCGCGGCCGGCAGCCAGAAGCGCGCCAGGCGCCAGCAGCCCAGCCCCAGGGCCAGGTAATGCAGGGCCACCACAAGCAAGGCGGTCTCGTGCGACACGCCGAACACCGCGTAGAACGGCGCGCTGATCGCATAAAACAGCGGCGGGTAGAACAGGATGGTGAGCGCCGGATACTGCGCGTAGTAGCGGTAGGCGTAGCCGGCTGGGTCGTCCAGCGGCATGGCCTTGATGAGGTCCATGACGAACACGCCGTTGAGCGCGTGGCGCGGTGCGTCGCTCCAGTAAAACGCGCCGCCATGCGGCGCCTGGGCAAACAGCAGCGCCAGGCTCAGTAGCACCAGCGCCCAGGCCAGCAGGCGCTCGCGGCCGGCGATGATGGGCATGGCGTCAGGGTGCGGCATGGATCACCTCACGGAACAACCGCAGTTGGCCCTGCGTGGTGGCCTCCCACGAGAAAGTCTCGGCATGGGCCCGGGTGGCAGCCCGCGTGGGCAACTGGCGGTGCAGCTGCTCCCAGGCGGCGGCCAGGCCCGCGGCGTCGCGCCGGGCCATCAGCACGCCTGCGGCGGGGGTGCTGACCACCTCGGGCGTGCCCCAGATGTTGGTGGCCAGCACCGGCGTGCCGCAGGCCATGGCCTCCAGTAGCACGTTGGCCCAGCCTTCGCGGCTGCTGCACAGGGCCAGTGCGTCGGCCGCGCTGTACCACCACTTCAAGTCGGCCTGCGGCACCACACCCACCCAGCGCACGCGCTCGGCTACGTTCAGCTTTGTCGCCAGTGCTTTAAGGGCGCCCTCTTGCGGGCCGCCACCGGCAATGAGCAGTGTCACCCCGGGCAGGCGCGGCAAGGCTTCGATGGCAACGTGGTGGCCTTTGCGCTCAATCAAGTGCCCCACTGACAACAGATAGCGCCCATCCAGCGGCAGGCCCAGGCGCTGGCGGGCCTGGGTGCGGTCTTCGGGCACGAAGCGCTCCAGATCAACGCCGTTGCGCAGGGTATGCAGCTTGCTGCGGTCGGCGCCCAGGTCGCCCAGGGTGTCCATCAGCGCCTGGCACACGCCGATGGACGCCCGGGCCTGCGCAGCGGCTTGCAAGATCAGCTTGCGCGCAAAGGGGTATTGCGGGATCAGGTTCAGATCGGTGCCGCGCGCCGTCACCACCAGCGGCTTGCCCAGCCACCTGGCCAGCAGGCCGGCGGCCACGCCGTCGGGGTAGTAGTAATGGGCGTCGATGAGGTCAGGGTCAAAGCCCTCGCGCTGCAGGCGGCGCACGGTGCGCAACGCGCCCAGGGCCATGGCGTACGGGGCCAGGTTCATGCCCACCTTGGGCAGCAGCAGGTAGCGCGGGTGATAGACCTGCACGCCACTTCGCTCCTCGTGGCGCGGCGTGGCGGCAAACCGGGCGTACTCGCCAAAGCGCTCGGCCCGGAAGGGAAACCACGGCACAGGCGCAATCACCCGGGCCTGCACCTGGCCCGTCTTGATCAGTTCGCAAAGGCGCGTTTCCACAAAGATGCCGTGGATGGGCCGGGCTGCGCTGGGGTAGAGGGTGGAAAACAGCAGCACCTTCATGCGCGGCCTCCCACCAGGCTGAGCGCCTTGCGCGCGTTGCCCTGCCAGGTCAGTTCCAGCCGGTCGATGGTGTCGGCCGCGGCCTGGGCCAGGCGGTTGCGCAAGGCGCCGTCACGGCAGAGGCGATCCAGGGCATTTTCCAGCGCGCCCGCCTCGGCTTCGTTGAACAGCAGTGCGTTGACACCGTCGGTCAGCACCTCTTGCAGATTGGGCGTGGCCGGGGCCACGACGGACTTGCCCAGCACCAGGTATTCCATCAGCTTGAGCGGCGATGCATAGGGCGTGACGGCGGGCTGCAGCGCCACGTCGAACGCTGCCACATAGGCGGGCACCAGATCGCGGTGGATCACGCCGGTAAAGGTGACGCGATCGGCCAGGCCCAGTTGCCGGGCCTGGGCTTGCAGCTCGGCGCGCACCGGGCCGTCGCCCACCACCAGCAGGTGCGTGTTGTCGGGAGCGCCAGGGCGGGCCATCCAGGCCACGATGCGATCCACCCCATGCCAGTCGCGTACAAAGCCGGTAAAGCCCAGCACCACCCGGCCCTGCAGACCCAGGCGGGCCTTGGCGTCATCGGGACGGGGGGCGTGGGCAAAGTGGGCGCGATTGATGCCGTTGGGAATGACGTGAATGCGCTCGGCCGGCACGCCATAGGCGCGCACATGCCCCGCCAGCACCGCAGTGACCGGCAGCACCGCGTCGGCGCCGCGCCAGGCCGTGCCCTCGGCCCATCGGGCCAGGGCTTTGAGCGCCAGGCCGCCGCTGTGCTGTGATCGCTCCAGGACCAGCGGGGCGTTCACTTCCAGCAGCAAGGGCACGCCCAGTCGGCGCTTGGCCATGAGGCCGGCCAGCAGGAACAGGTTGTAACGCTCGTAGATCAGGTCGGGTTTGAACTCGCGCGCGGCGGCCATGAGCTTGCGGTACGCCACCAGGCTGTAAGCCAGTTCCATCAGTTCATAGACCGCCTTGGGCAACACGGCCTTGAGACGGTGCACCCAGCCCACGCCGCCGCCCATCTGGCCCTGGCCCTGGTCGGCCAGGGGCGCCACCACACGCACCTCATGACCGAGCGCGCGCATAGCGTCGATCATTTCCTCGATGTGCACGGCCTGCCCGTCTTTGGAGGCCGTGCGGTGGTGGTAGAGGATGCGCATGTCAGGCGTTGATGGGGTCTGCGAACGGATCGAAGAGTTGTTGGTACTGGCGCAGCATGCCGCGCAAGCCAAAGCGCTGCACTGCCTCATCGCGCGCGGCCCGGCCCTGGCGCGCGGCATCGCCGGGGCAGCTGAAGGCCTGCACCAGGGCCCGCGCCAGGGCGACCTCGTCATCCGGCGCCACCAGATGGCCGGTGACGCCCTCGCGCACCAGATCGGGGGTGCCGCCCACGGCGGTGGCCACCACGGGCAGGCCGCAGGCCATGGCCTCCTGCAGGGTGCACGAGGTGCCTTCGGCCTGCGAGGGCAGCACGAACAGGTCGAGCGATCGCAGCACGTCGGCCACGTCGTGGCGGGCGCCGGGCAGCCAGGCAAGATCGGCCATGCCGGCCCCGGCCAGGACCTGCTCCACCTCGGCGCGCAGCGGGCCTTCGCCCACGATGACCAGGCGCGCCGTGTCGCGCATGGCGGGGTTCTCGCGCAGGGCGCGCACGAAGGCGCGGGCCAGCAGGGGCTGGTTTTTCACGGTCTGCAGGCGGCCCACGGTGCCCACCAGCCAGTGCCAGCCGGGCTGGAAGGGGCAACCGGGCACGGCCTGGCGCGCGCCGTGGGCGGGTGCAAAGGTGTCGGTGTCCACCCCGTTGGCGATCAGGCTGCGCCTGCGCGGCGGCACGCCGACGGCAAGACCCAGGTAGTCATCCAGGTCGCGCGAGACGGCGACGTAGTGGCTCACAAAAGGCCGATACAGGCGGCGCAGGCGCTGGTAGCGCGGGTTGCGGCCGTGGGGGTCATGCGCGTCCCAGCCATGCTCGGCATGCACACGCAGCGGCACGCGCGCCAGCCAGGCCAGGGGCACCACCTCCAGCGCCGCCAGGTTGCAGGTGTGCAGCACCTGGGGGCGCAGCTGGCGCAGCTGGCGGTACAGCCGGGGGTACAGGGCAATGGCATGGCCCGGGGGTTTGTGCAGCGCAATGAAGCGCACATCCGGGTGCACGATGCGCTGGCGGAACTCGCTCACGGTCGTGAGGGCCAGCACCACATGCTCAAAACGGGCGGCCGGCAGGCGATTGATGAGCTGCACGATGACGTTCTCCAGCCCGCCCACCCCAAAGCCATAGACCACATGCACGATGCGGATGCGGTCTGCCTCAGCCATTGGATGTGTCCCCCGCGTTCAGGCGCAAAAACGCCTCGAACATCAGCAGCATCCACAGCGCGGTGGCATGGTCGCGCAAGCCGCTGTTGTGCTCATCGACCAGGCGGTCAATGGCGGCGGTGTTGAAGTAGCCGCAGCCACGCATATGCGGGCCCAGCAGTGCCTGGCGCACACGGACTTTCAGGGGGCCGCGCAACCAGCTGGCCAGCGGTACCGAAAAGCCCATCTTCGGGCGGTACAGCACGTCGCGCGGCAGCAAAGGCTCGTAAGCCTGCTTGAAGATGAGCTTGCCCTGCCCGCCCCGGATCTTGAAGTCGCTGGGCAGCGTGGCCAGCCATTCCACCAGCTGGTGGTCCATCAGCGGCTCGCGCACTTCCAGCGCATGGGCCATGCTGGCACGGTCCACCTTGGTGTTGATGTCGCCCACGAGCCAGGTTTTGTAGTCCAGGTACTGGATCAGGGCCAGCGGGTCGTCCGTCTGCGCCTGCGCGGCATGGTGGCGAAACACCTCAAGTGCCGCATAGCCCCCCAGGCTGCGCTGAAAGGCTGGCGAAAACAGCGCGCGGCGCTCATCGCTGCGCAACTGCGACATGCTGTGGCAGTAGGCCTGCACGCTGTCCATGGACAGCGCCTGGAAAGTGGTCTTGGCGCGCAGCGAGCGCGGCGCCCAGTCGGCCTTGGGGTACCAGCGCCCCAGCGGGCCGAACATGCTGCGGCGCAGGGCCAGGGGCAGGCGCCCGCGCACGGCTTCTTCGCCCAGATGCATGCGGTAGCGCCGGTAGCCGCCCAGGCTCTCGTCGCCGCCATCGCCCGACAACGCCACGGTGACATGCTGGCGCGCCATCTGACACACGCGATAGGTGGGCAGCGCCGAGCTGTCGGCAAACGGCTCGTCGTACAGCCAGGCCAGCGTGTCGATCAGGTCGAAGTCGTCGCCCTTGACGATGTCCAGCCGGTGGTCTGTCTGGTAGCGGTCTGCCACCTGCTGCGCAAACCGGGTCTCGTCAAACCGGGGGTCGTCAAAACCGATGGAGCAGGTGTGCACCGGCGCTGCCGACAAACCCGCCATGGTGGCCACCACCGCGCTGGAGTCCACGCCGCCCGACAGGAAGGCGCCCAGCGGCACGTCGGCCACCATGCGCAGGCGCACCGACTCGCGCACGCGCTCGAGCAGCTCGGCTTGCGCGTCTTTCAGGGCGATGGGATTGGCGTTGGTGAAGCGCACATCCCAGTAGGCGCGCGGCTGCGGCCTGCCGGCTGCGCCACGGCGCAGCGTGAGGGTGTGGCCGGCGGGCAGCTTGTGGGCGTTTTGGTAGATGCAGCGCGGGTCGGGGATGTAGCCAAGCGCAAAATACTCCTCCACCGCCAGCGGGTCGATGGCGCGCGCAAAGCCGGGGTGGGCGGTGAGCACCTTGAGTTCGGAGCCGAAGATGAAACTGCCGTCTGGCAACCACGCGTAGTGCATGGGCTTGACGCCCATGCGGTCGCGCGCCAGAAACAGCGTCTGCATGCTGCGATCCCACAGGGCAAAGGCAAACATGCCGCGCAGCCGATGCACGCAGTCCTCGCCCCAGGCGGACCAGGCGTGCACGATCACCTCGGTGTCGCTGCGCGTCCTGAACAGGTAGCCCATGGACTTGAGCTGCGCCATCAACTCCTGGTAGTTGTAAATCTCGCCATTGAACACCACGCCCACGCTGCCGTCCTGATTGAAAAGAGGCTGGCTTCCCGTGGCCAGGTCAATGACCGACAGGCGCCGGTGGCCCAGGGCCAGGCCGGGTTCCAGGTGCACATGGCTTTCATCGGGACCGCGGTGGGACTGGGTGTTGTTGACGCGCAAGATCAAATCGCGCTCGATGGCGCGCTCTCCCGTCGTGTCAAAAATGCCGGAAATGCCGCACATGCTCAGTCACGCCCCCGGGTTTGCTGCAGCGCCTGCACCAGGGCGCCGGCCTGGCTGTCCAGGTAGGACTGCAATAGCGCCGCTGCGTCGGCTTCGGCCTCCGGGGTGTCGGACAACGGCGTATAGATCACGACAATGGCTCCGTCGTCGCCCCAGCCAGTGAGGCGCCCCAGGGCGCCCTGGATCTTGCCGGCGTAGTCGCTGGCGGTGAAGCGGCCGCGCACCCAGTAAAAGCGCCACACCAGCAGCCGCTGGCCCGCGCCCGTCAGCCCTGGGGCTTGCTGACGCAGCACGGCGCTGCTCACGCCCAGGGGCTGCCCTTGCATCTGCACCTGCGCCGTGCCCCCGGCCACGCGCGACCAGACCGGGTCCGTGCTGTGCACCAGCATGTTTTCTGAGCTGACAAGCTTGCGCTCGTAGTTTTGCTGGCGGTAGTAGCTCACATGCAGCCCCACTGGCTTGCCCTGGCCATCTGCCAGTCCCATGTGTAAATCGGCGGAGGGGTTCTGGAAGGCGGGCGTCCACACGCTGGGCGGCATGGGCGTTGCGCGCCAGGGCGGCACGGCAACCGGTGTTGCCAGTTGGACGGGTGCCGTCTGCGCAGACCGATTCATGATGGACAGCACCCCATGCGGCGCCAGCACCACCGCCACAACCAAGGCCATTGCCGCCCATGGCCACCGGCTTTGCGCGGTGTACTGCAGTTTCTGCACCAGGCCTTCGCGCACCGCTGCGCCGGCCTGCGGCATCGGATCCACCCACCGGGCGCCGATGGCGAACATGATGCCAATCACCAATCCAAAGAAAAGCCAGCCGTAGATCAGGTGATCCACCCCGGTCGCCAGGGTGTTGCCCGAGAGATGGCCCAGCATCACGATGAGATAGGCACGCAGCCAGTTGGCTACCAGCGGGACGGCGATGGCCACGCCGATGAAAATCAGGCGCTTGCGCATGCTTTGGTAGCTGAGATAGGAAAAAAGGCAGCCCACCGTCACCGAAGCGATCAGGTAGCGAATGCCGCTGCAGGCTTCCACGACGGACCAACGCCCGGTCGGAATGACAAATTGCAGGCCTTCGCGATAGACCGGGATGCCGGTCAGGCGCAGCGCCAGCACTGTGAAGTCGGCCGTCCACTCCATCAGGCGCGGCATCAGAAAATCACCCATGGGCACCGCAAAAAACAGGAACGCCAAAGGAAATGTCAGGGCCTGGGCAACGCGCCATCCCAGCACGGCGGGCACCGCCAGCACGATAAGCATCATGAGCGCGAGCTGGGTTGCAGCATTCACCGCCACCAGGTCCCCGGCCAGCCACAGCGCTGCCGCACCCGCCATGAAAAGCCAGGCCCAGCGCCCCGGGCGCGGCACCATGGAGGCCAGCACGGCCCGTTGACGCCACACCAGCCACAAGGATATGAGCGGCACCACAAACCCGTGGGCATAGGTTTCTGAGCGCATCCAGATCATGGCCATACCCACGGCAGACCGCCAATACACCACCAGAATCGCCACCAGCAACAGCGACAAGACCATCAGCGCAGGCCGCCAGGCGTCAGCAGTACGTGTGCCAGGGCTTGTCATGCTTGCATCCTCAGGTTGGAACATCCGCGGCGTGACCGGCAAGACCTGCATCAGCGACGGTGCCGGGGTCAACACCGCGCAGACCACTGTCAATGACGCTCAGGTGCGCCTGCCAGCTGAAGGCGCCCTCGATATGGCGGCGCGCCAGCAGGCCCAGCCCGGCAGAGTGCGCCCGGGAATCGAGCAGCGACTGCAGGGCGCGCACAAATTCCTCGGGCGTGTCAGCGCGCAACACACCCTGGCCGGCACTGGCGCCAATGGCATCCGCGCAACTGCTGACGGTCACCACGGGTTGCCGCATGGCCATGGCTTCCAGAATCTTGTTCTGGATGCCCCGCGCCACGCGCAGCGGCGCCACGATGGCGTGCGCATGCTGCAGGTATGGCCGCACATCGGGCACCGTCCCCGTCACCACCACATGGGCACTCGCCAAGGCGCGCACCTGGGGTGAAGGACTGCGGCCCACGATGTAAAACCGCAGTTGCGGATACTGCGCCAGCAAGCGTGGCAGCACTTCGGACACGAACCAGCACACACCGTCGACATTGGGCCAGTAGTCCATCGCGCCGGTGAACACCAGCGCCTGACCGCCGTCCGGAAATGGGTTTTCGCGCTGCGGATCGGAGTCGAAGAAATCCGCATCCACCCCATTGCCCATCGACTGCACCCGCCTCACGCATTCTGGCGCCTGCGACAAAAACAAGGCGGTTTCATTGGGCGTCACAAAATAGGAGCAGTGCGCCCGCAAGGCCATCGAGCGCTCGTAAGCCAGCAGGCGCCGCCCTTCGCGCCGGTACAGCAAGGACAATGGCCATCGGTGCGCATCGGCATATTGCATCCATTTAGCCGAATCCACATCTACAAAATCGAGCAACATGGGCACTTCAGGCAGCAACAATTGCGCGTACTGAGCCATGGCGGACGAAAAAACCACACAGGCTTTCAAATCATTCTCGGCCGCAATCTGCCGCACCCACCGCTGCATTCCCTGATTACGGTAATACGCAAGCGTAAGCGCTTCTCCCCGAAAAATGCCGGTCAGGCTTTTGATACGCGCAGCGCGCGGCCGAATGCGCTCCACATGCAAATCGTCGCACAGCGCTCCAAGACTGGGAAGATGCTCCTCATCCGCAGGATCATCCAAAAAGGTTCCCAGAAAAACGCGGTGGCTCTTCTGCAAATGGCGTAGCAAATGATAAGAACGCACCTTGTCACCCTTGTTGGGTGGATACGGCAACCTGTGCACCAGATAAAGAATACTGCCTGAGGCGCTCATGATGGGTGATTCATTTATCCGAGGTTGCGAACAATCTTCGGCCCCAGCCAGTTCACCACCCTGGCTGGCATGCGACGCCAGGCGGCTATCAGCAGTTGATATTTAGCGTTTGCAGGATTGTTCTGCGGCACATCCTGCCCTCTGAACAGGCGATACTCGTAATACAAAGGCGCAGGTTCAAAACCCCAATTTTTCTTGAACGCATAAGAGCCTGTGTTTTGCTTGCTGCGCCCGTAGTCAAACACCTTCAATCCGCGCTGACAGGCCAGACGCATAAGCTCCCAGTATTTGAAATCATTAGCCGCCAACTCTCTTGCCAACTCGTCATCACCTGCATAATAAGGCAGAACTTCGTCCCTGAAGTAAAAACTTAAAACACTGCTGACAGGGCGACCTTCTGGCGTGCAAACTGTCAATATCTCACAGTCTTTACCAAAAACTCGCTGCAATTCCTGAAAATAAATTTTGGGCAGTGCCGGCGTACCGTGGCGATGCATGTTGTCAGCATACAGCGAAAAAAACCGGTCCACCGACGCATCGATCTGGGAGCTCAAACCGCCCTTGAGCCCTTTCCTGACCATTGCACGCTGTTTGCGTGGAATGGCAAGCATGTTCTCTTCTTCTTTCGCAGCCAGCGGTTTTCTAAACGTGACGTAAAGGTCTTGTATCGGCCAGTCATCGTGGCGACGAGCCCTATTTCGCAGTTCCAGGTGATCAACACCCAACCGGACGGCGAGACGCCCGGCTTCTTGCTCCAGTGCTGACGCAACAGCCTCATCGCGCGCCAAAATACCTCCATAGACTGCAAAAGGCAGACTGGAAAGCGCATTGCCAAACAGACGGCTTTTGATGTGCGCCAAGGGCAACACTCCACACACCTCGCCATCACACTCCGCATATAACAAAAATGTCTCGTGCCGAAAAACCCCGCGAATGACCTCCTGCCAACCAGCACGATGGAAAAAAGTAGCCTGCGGATGATCGAAAACAAAGGCGTCCCAGCGTGCAGCGCCTGCACTGTCATGCAGGTCGAGACGCTGCACCGTGATGGAATATTTCACATCAGGCAAGGAGAACCTCCGGCTTATTCTGGGACAGAAAAATATCATCCATGCGACCCCAGCGAAAATCGCTCAAAAGACAACTCAGACGTTGCTCCATGCGATTTATGTTCACATAATGCCTGAAACGCGTCTTGAAATTTATACCTGGAACTCTCGGCTGATCCGGATCTATCTCCCAAGGATGAAAATAAAAAACTGCTGGCAGATAATCCTGAATATTGACCCTGCGCAGCATCCAGCGTGAAATCGAGTAAGGAACCAACCGAAAATAACCACCACCACTGGATGGCAGATTGCGATTGAATACCCGCAGCGTGGTCGGAGGCACCTCAATCAGGCCATCACGAATCCGGTGCGCAAACCGTGGCGCGTCCGGCATGCCGTAATGGTCATGCAATATCGGGTAAATACTTGAGCTGTAACGATAACCCGCATTCTGCAGGGCATCCAGAGCCCATAGATTACACGCCCCTATAGAGAAACTGGGGGCACGATAACCTTTAACTTCAACACCGGAAATATCTTCGAGCAAAAGTTTTGCACGATAAATATCATCAAAAAACGAACTCTCACACAGATCACTTACACGCTCATGGCCATAACCGTGGCTGGCAAGTTCGTGCCCTCCATCCACGATGTCGCGAACCAGTACGGGATAACGTTCGGCAATCCAGCCCAGCGTGAAAAAAGTGGCTTTAACGTCGGTCTTGCTCAGTAAATCAAGAATGCGCTGCACATTGCGCTCCACGCGGCTTTCCTGCAATTCCCAATCGTTACGCTGAATATAAGGTGCGAATGCGGACACCTGAAAGTAATCCTCCACATCAACGGTGAGCGCATTCGTGATAATTTTCGGATTTTCGCGCATACCAGAGGACTCCTTTTCCTCAGCCCGTGGCACTGTCGGATTGACGAATCTTCTCGTTGGTCAACAGTTTTCGCAAGTTCATCAATATCTCGAGCGTAACGCGCTCCTGACGCAATACGCTACGCTCAATTCTCAGCAAATGAGCACTCAGCTGCTCTGACGTCATTTCCGAAAGTCGGTTGGAGACGCTGTCAACCAAAGGATTTCCCAGATCGAGCCTGGATAGAACCGCATCGCCGTTCTTTTGCTCTTCAGAGAGCGTGCTTGCCACGGCATTCCTCAGTGGTGTATCCCACGAAGACGCCGTCTTGGGAGGTAAGGCCATCTCGGATTGAATCTCCTCAATGATCTGTTTGACCAGTGATTGATCAATCTGGCTGGCATCTGCCAGAAAACCTTGCAAAAGAATGCGGTCGAGCAAAGTATTGATGCGCCGGGGAATACCACCTGTAAATCGGTAAATACTCTCAAAAACCTCTGATTCAAAAACCGGTTTGTCCGTGGATCCCGCGCATTTCAGCCGGTGCAAAATATACCCACGGGTTTCATCTGCCTCCATAGGGCCCAGGTGGCAGGTGGCTATGACCCGCTGGCGCAGTTGCACCATTCCAGGACTTTGCAGAATTTCACGAAATTCAGGCTGACCCACAAGAAATGTCTGCAGCAGAGCGTTCTGGCCATTTTGAAAGTTGGACAACATGCGCAACTCTTCAACGGCCTGGGGTTGCAGGTTCTGCGCCTCGTCCACCACAAGCAAACAGCGCTTGCCCTTGAGCGTCTGAGCCAGAAAGAAAGCCTCTAAAGCAAGCAGCAGATTAGATTTGGGAACACCATGCACAGGCACACCAAAAGCGGCCCCCACCATGCGCAACGTATCTTCCGCGCCCAATTGCGTGCTCACCAAATGGGCTGCAACCACTGTCTGCGCATCAAGACTGTCCAGCAAGCCACGGACAATCGTGGTCTTGCCTGCACCCACCTCTCCTGTAATGACAATGAAGCCTTCGCAGCACATCACTCCATATTCCAGGTAGGCACGCGCACGCTGATGCTGCTTGCTACTGAAATAGAAGCCTGGGTCTGGATTGAGTTGAAAAGGTTTACTTTTCAACCCGTAAAAAGCCTCATACATGCTCAGAACCGATGTGTGATGAATCCCGTGATGGCTGACTCGCTGTAATCCCTTGCACCACCGTTCAATAAGCTGCGGCGCAACTGAATACCCACGCTGGTACGCCTCGCCACAAGCGCATCCCAGCCGAGCGCAAACGAACGCACACGCGTTTCCTGGCCTGGCGCTGATCCCAGGCTGCGGACATCACTCAGGCTAGCGTTGACGGATGCATTCGGAGTGAGCCGATGACCCGCCGTCAGATGCCAGCCACGCTGACGAATGCGCGTATTGACGTCAAAATCGTCTCCCAGCCGCAATAAACCATCCAGCGCGCGACTGTCTGATCGCGAAACCGCCACTGTCACGGTGCTGCGCTGCCCCAATAGCGCCAACGACAATTGCTGCAACCGCTGCACGGTGGAAGATGAAGTCAAATAATCCGGAAATACCTGCGTATTCGCCGGCACACCTCTGCGCTCGATTTCTTGCAAAACAAGCTGCGATCGACGAATCGAATTCGACTCGATTCGGGCGTAAATATTGTCCAGCAGGTCATAAAGCGATCCGATCGTTGCTAATGAACGATCCCCCAGTCCAGTATTTATGTTTTTGCGATCGACATAACTCCAAAGGGTGCGTGCGGTTCGGTACTCAAGCAAAACGTTGTGAGATTCTCCGAAATAACGATTCTCACGTTCCATAGAAATCCGACTTCGAACCGATGGACGCCAATCAAAGCCACCCCCCCAGATATTTCGCGACTCTCGCGTAGGCGTGACCTGATTTGTAGATTCAACGCCACCCGTTCCAAAAAATTGAAACTGCGGCGAAATATAGTAAATCAATCGACCACGCAAGGAAGTGGTCTCTATGCTTCGGCCATTGGAAAAATCAGCGGTGTCGTCGCTGGCATCTAAGGTCCACCCCCATAACTGACCTACCGTCTGGCTGCCAATAAAAAAACGCCAGTTTCTCTGCCTTACATCTGCGCGATTGTCTGCGTCGGACTGATCTTCTTGCAGGCTGTATCGCAGCTCATAATCTGCAGCGTCGCCCAGAGTACCCCTCAGATAGGGGGATATGCGAAAGCTGGTGGTTTGCGTCAAATTAGGATTGGCAGGTGAATCCACCCCAGGCGCACCAAAGGCAGATATGGGCTGCAGGCCGGCCGCACCACTCACATCGATAAAGACCGCGTTCTGGACAGCCTCCACTGTCCCCCTCGCATTCAGGTTGTGCCAAACCTGATCTGACGCCGTACCTTTTGCATAGTGAGCCGATCGCAGGCTGTAATCGGCAAATCCTTGGATCCGCGCCGTATTGGCCACCACACGCAGTCCGGGGCTTAGTTCCGTAATTTGGTCATTGAGCTGTGTTGCATCAAGTCGGGCATTATTAGTGGCGGTGTGGCGCAAAGTAATGCTGGGTTCGATCGAGAGGCCGGACTGACCCGAGGCGGTCGGTGATTCGGTCGGAACCTTCGAGACGTCAGGCATCTGCGCCAATGAGCAGCCACACCACAGCATTCCGATTACAAGCGGCAACGGCGCAGCTTGACCAGACAAGGCTGTTTTCTTGGTTTTTAGTGACCGCGAAGACATGATTTTTATTAATTTGATGATTTACATCGCCGCCGGGGCTCTCATGCGTGTCTCGGTCAATCGCCCATACCCATAACCGTACCCATATCCGTAACCTCCCAAGAAACTGCTGCGCACCTGATTGAGAATCAGATGTTTGATGGGGCACATTTCAATGGTCTCCAATGCGCTCTGTACCTGCGCCTGCGGTGTCTTTTCTGCCTGAACCACAATGACCACCTGCCCCATGTGACTGGCCAACACCCGTGCTTCTGTAGTGAGGAGCAAGGGGGGCGAATCAAAAATGATGATCCGGTCGCTGTAGCGCTTGCCCATTTCATCGAGTAAGGAAGCCATCCCCACGCTGGCTAGCAATTCCGTGGCACGCGGATGAGGCCTGCCCGCCGGCAAAAGGGTTAGTTTTTCCACATTGGTTCGCAGCAGGACGTCTGGCAAATCAAGAGCATCGTCCACCAGCAAATCCATCAGACCGGGCGCTTGCGACAAGCCTAATTCGGTCATGACCGATGGATGAGTGACATCCGCATCGACAAGCAAGACGGTGTGGTTCATCTCCATTGCCATACTCATGGCAAGATTAATAGCCGTGAAGCTTTTGCCTTCACCCGGCATGGCGCTGGTGATCATGATCAGATTACGATTGCCCACCGGCGAATCAACTCTGGCCGCTGCGTTATCCAGCAAAGGCCGTTTGATCACCCGAAACTGCTCCGTTATTGACGATGAAACTGCATTGGGAATGACAAAACCTTTTGCTGCCAACGCATTCAGGTCGATTGATACGGTTTTTGACGAATTTTCCTGAGTTGCGTGCGACTGATCCGTGTAATCGGCTTTCAAAACCTCCTGGAACTCTTGTGCCCCCTGGAAACTGCGCGCTTTTGACCCTGCTTGCGAAGCAGGCCAAGCGTCATTCAAATGCTGTGCCGGTGCGATTTCGCCGGGCATGACGGCGCCAGCCTTGCGCAGTTGCTCAAATCGCTGAGCTGCTTTTTCGATGGAACTGGTCATGATTGGACGTCACCCTAAAACGCCAGATTGGTAATACAGCACGGCGATGCCGCCCACGTACAGCATGATGAAAGCAGCCAGAACCATCACAAACCGCTTCAAGCTTCGCGATTCGCGCCGACGCAGCGGCTCGCTGGGCAGCAGGCCAATCACCCCCAACAATGGCACGTTGGTTGCATGCCGCAGACTGCTGCCTTCAAAAAATACAGGCCTGACCTGGCTCATCAAAAACGCCACGCCCAGCCCGGCACCGATGGCCGCCAACAACGAGACCGGCATCAACAATATGCGATTGGGAGCGACGGGCTTTGGCGCCACGCGCGGGGGATCAATGACTCGGAACTCCGCCACGTTGGACGTGTTTTCCAGCTTGCCGGACATCAAAGCCGACTCTCGCCGCGAGACGAGATCCGCGTAATTTTTCTGATGAATCTGATAGTCGCGATTGAGTTGCGCCAGTTCTGCTTCCAGTTGCGGCGCTAGCTTCAATTGCTGCTGTACCTGATTGGCCCGTGCTTCATATTCGACCACTCGCGCGCGCAACGAAGCCACCTGCACCTCTGCGGCGGAGTAAATGCGGCTGAGTTCCAGCACCGCCGGATTGGTTTCAGTGGAAACAACGGCAGGCGATGCCTGTGCCTTGCTGCGCAGTTCGTCCATTTCCTGGCGCTTCTGTGTTTCAAGCTGCGCAATCAGGCTGCGGGTTCTGACCACATCGGGGTGCCCGTCGGTGTAGCGCTGCAGTAATGAATCGAGAATGCGCCTTTGCTCATACAGTCGCGCGTCAAGTTCAGGCGTTTGTACGTTATTGACAGGCGCAGGGCGGCCCGTCTGAGCGCGCAAAAGCTCCAGTTGGCGGCTGGCAGCTGCCCGCGCGCTCTCTGCTTCGCGCAGATCCAGTTTGGCTTGATTGAGAAGTCCCATCACCTCTGCAGCACGCCCCGCAGAATCCAGGCCGGTTTGGGACTGCATCTCGATATTTCGCAGTTTGAATGCCTTGAGTCGGCCCTCGGCCTCGGTCAGCTTGGCCTCGTAGGTTTTGATCTGTTCGTCAAGAAAACGGCGCGCGCTGTCCGAATCCTGCCGCGCCGCGCCCAGGCTGGACTCGACAAAAATGGTGAGCAACGCCTGCACGACACGTTGTGCCTTTTCAGGACTTTGGTCACGATAAGACAAGGTGTATAAATTGTCCCGCCCCGCGGACTGGATGCTGATGGACTTGGTGACCGAGTCAATCAATGCATCCGTCGATGAACGGGACTGCGCAGCCAGATCCAGGTCTGCAATACGAATCAGGCGCTCCACGGTTGGGCGGTTGATCAGCGTGCGGCTGAGCATTGACACCTGTTGCTCGATATTGGGCTGCACGGCAATACCCGTCATTAGAGGCCGCAAAATGGATTGCGTGTCCACATACACCCGTGCAGAGGCCTGATAGTAATCGGGCATCATGAGCACCATCCCAACGCCCGCTGCCCCTACCAGCCAGGTGAATGCCATCGCCAGGCGGCGATGGAGCCACATACCACGCACGGTTGTGACAATTTGTGCTAAAAGCTCATGCATTAGACCCCCCTGACAGGCTGGGCGCACAGCGCCAATGCCAACCTGCTCTCAAGCGATTCAAAACCAGCCTTGAGGAATAATCAAAATATCGCCGGGCAGCACTTCAACGTTGGCGCCGATATCGCCACGCTTGATCAAATCGTGCAAACGCACGTTGTATCGTTTACTTCCTTCGGCGGATCGAACCAGCGTAGCGTTGTTGCCGTCCGCAAAATCAGTCAGCCCACCGGCGGCAATCATGACGTCCAGAACAGTCATGTTTTGCTTATAGGCAAGAAACTGCGGCCGGGCCGCCTCACCCACCACACGAATCTGCTCGCTATAAGGGCCGACAAAGCTGGTGACAATGACCGTGACAATCGGGTCGCGCACATATTTGGCGAGTTCTTTTTCCACATCCCGCGCGATTTGAGTGGAGGTCTTGCCTTGCGCCACCAGACCGTCCACCAAAGGCGTTGATACCTGCCCATCGGGACGCACCGGCACGACCTGCGACAACTCTGGGTTGCGCCAGACGATGATGTTGAGCGTATCCCCCGGTCCAACGATGTAGTTGTAATCAGTTGTGGCCGCTTTGGCGGGCGCAGCAGGATAAGAGCCGCCCGTCAAACCCGCACAGCCCGCCAATGTGGTTAAAGCAAGGCCTGCTGCAATGACGCGAACCCAAGACCCCAGTCGGTCTGTTACGAATTTATGCATGCTGCACCTCATCAACATCACGTGAAATGGGGAAATTTATTCTCTGTGGCGTTGCAGCATACCCTCAACAAATGTCAGGCGTAAACAGATTTTTAGGAGGTGAATCGCCCTGCTCTCTCAATCCATAAAGAAAGACCTGAACATTCACAGAAAATCAACCAGTATTTACCCGCAAAAACACTTCCGCAATGCATCCACCACAGCGGCGCAAAGTGTCGAAAATATTTACACAAACCCCGTCTCGGATGCACCGAATTTTCCTAAGTCGATGTTTTTCAAATAAAAAATTTTCAGGCATACAGATTGCTTCAGGTGTCACGACCGCACCGCCGGTTAAACCTGCCGATTCACCCACTCCCAAGGAGTAATCAAAATGCCTGCTCTCTCCAAATTCCTGCGGCTCGCTGGTGGCGCCTTGGCGCTCGCAGCCGCTTCGCTGGCCACCCATGCTGCGCCCACGACCCAACTCGGCTTCCTGGTTGATGCGTCCGGCAGCATTGGAACCACCAACTTCAACATCATGAAAGCTGGCTACGTCGCTGCTCTGGGAGCCCTGCCGACCGACGGCTCGATCGAAGTGACCGTGGTGACCTTCGCATCCAGCGCCGCGACCGTGGTAGCGCCTACCGTGGTGACCGCCGCATCGCTGCCAGGCATCCTCGCGTTGATCAACAGCATCGTGTATTCAGGTGGCGGTACCGACACCGCCGCTGGCATCAACCACATCACCAATTTGATGACTGGCCCTGGTAACACCAACTTCAGTAGAAACCTGAACTCCATGATCAACATCGCCACCGATGGCGTACCCAACTCCCAGACAGCGGCCGTCGCTGCCGCGAGTGCTGCGGAGACAGCAGGCATTGATGCTCTCACCGCGGAAGCCATTGGCAGCTTCGACTCATCAGGTCTGCGGAGCATGGTTTTCTCTCCTCTCAATGGACCATGCGCCAATTGCGGCACGCTCTTGGCTGCCGGCTCGACACCGCCCAACCCCATGACATCCAATCCCTGGGTGTTGCCAGTGAACAGTTTCGATGACTTCGCCGCAGCCATCCATAACAAGGTGCAAGCATCCACCGGGCAGGTACCAGAGCCCGGCATGCTGGCCCTGTTGGCGCTGGGCCTCGTGGGCCTGAGCGTTAGCCGCCGCAATCGGTTTGCCTGATGCGCGCGCTGGTGGGTTGATCCTACAAGGAGCACCACCCAGGTGTGGTGCTCCTCGTTTGTCCTGTAGTGTTTGGGGCCGGGCCGTGGACAATCAGGATGGTTGCGCTGTGGCGCTGCTGGTGTGATCGTTTCCCACTCTCCTTTTTCTGAGAAAGCGCAAGGCAAGCCATGCATCCCTCTTCGAAATCACTGGCCCTCACGATCTGGACACTTGCAATGACAGCCCCGGCAATGACCCACGCCCAGCAAGGCGACTGCACCATCAAGGCCAGCAGCGATGCGGTGGTGCTGATGCACTGCAAACCCCAGCTTGCCGAGGCGGCTTGGGTGCAAGCTGCCAAGGCCGCCTGCGAGCCTGGCAAGGCCTGCAATGTGTGGATTTGGGAAGACGCCAGCAAGATACCGGCGACAGCGCCCAAAACCGACGCCGAACTGCCTAAAAGCGCTACCGGCGCGGCCGTGGCGGTATGGGTGAACGACACCGCCAACCTGATCAAGCTGAAAAAAGTGCGTTGACTCAAGGCGCGGCGCTGTGGTGCGCCAGGGTGGTGCTGGCGCAGCCGATCCGTCAATCATTTGACGGTGCACAAGATGACCGTCATTGGCAAATCCCAGCATGTATCTCGCCGCTTGCGGCCCAGCAAAGCACCTTTTGCTCTTTCTCGTCCCCATTCGGTATCACCACATCCGCCACGGCGCCCACGGTGATCGTGTAGATAGTCCGTGAAGTCCCCTTGAAAACCGGAACCACCCGGAAGTAGAGAGCCCCCCC